>DATAIM010000417.1:0-4039 GCA_036262655.1 Gemmatimonadaceae bacterium
AACGTCGAGTTCGCGACGATGGATTACCGTTTCTTCGAGGGACTGAACCTGCGCGCGGGAGTGATCCTCTCACCGCTCGGGAGATTCAACCTCGTACA
Source organism: Gemmatimonadaceae bacterium (assembly GCA_036262655.1). Lineage (GTDB taxonomy): Bacteria > Gemmatimonadota > Gemmatimonadetes > Gemmatimonadales > Gemmatimonadaceae > UBA4720. Next base: position 99 of record DATAIM010000417.1, read on the forward strand.
TGATTCACCGCTCAATGAGCTCACCGACCGGCCACTAGTCACGCGCCAGGTAATCCCATCGACTCTTAGCGAGGCGGGTGCGGGCCTGTTCGGAATGCTCTATCCGAGCAGCACGTCTCTCGTCGCGTACGAGGTGTATGCCGTGAACGGATTCAATTCGGAGCTGGGCGAGCCGGGCTCGAATGGACGGCTGCCAATTCGTGATGCACAGGGAAAGCGCGGCGATCTCGACGGCCGTGCGCCTATCGACGTCGTCGGGCGAGTTGCCTTCTCTCCCTTCCTCGGGTTCGAGGCGGCGGCGTCAGTTCATGCCGGTCCTTATGGCGAAGACCTCAATGAAGAGCAGTCGCGGAACGCGACGATATGGGCCGTCGATGCGACGTTCAATCGTGGTCCGATCGATCTGCTCGGGGAGTATGCGCGGCTCAAAGTCGACCTCGACCCTGCTGTGAAGGGTCCCGGCGTTGGCAACGGGCGCGAGGGATTCTATGCACAGGCCAACTATCACTTCGGTCAGGGCTGGGTGGTTCCGAAGAGCACCTCGAGCTTTACGGGTGTAGTGCGGTACGACTGGGTTGACTACAACCGCGGCGTGTCCGGTGATGAAGAGCGCCGGGCAACTGTCGGATTGAACTGGCGCCCCATTCCCGACGCGGCGTTCAAGGGCGAGCTGCAGTTTACACGGACCAGGGCTACTGGCGCGTCGAGCTTCGAGAACGATACGCGCCGTCTCGTCCTGTCGCTGGCCACCTATTTCTAGAGCGATGGGTCGTGCGTTGCTGCTGGCCGTGACATGCGTGTTCGCACCGGCGGTCATTGCGTCAGGCCAGGAGCAGCTGCTCACGCGTGAGCAGGCGCTGAAGGAGATTTTTCCTGAAGCAGCGAGAACCGTCGATGAAAAGCGGCCGCTTTCCTCTGCGCAGAAAGCGCGGCTCGAGCATGATCTTGGCCGCCGCATCGATGAGGACCAGGTCGCTGTTACGAGAGTGTTCGATGCGGCGGGATCGTTTCGCGGCTACGCAGTCGTGACCGAGGAGATCGGCAAGTACCGGCCGATCACGTTCATGGTTGGTGTCAGCCCCGACTTCACCGTGCGAGACGTCGCGGTGATGGTCTATCGCGAGTCGCGTGGTGGCGACGTCAAGAGAAAGCGGTTTCTAAACCAGTACCGTCGCAAATCGGTGCGCGATCCCATCGATGTGAACCGTGACATCATCAACATCAGTGGTGCGACCATCTCTGTGCGGTCGATGAACGCGGGGGTGAAACGTGTGCTCGCTGAGCTCGTCGCCGCGTACGGCGCAAATTCGCCGAGGTTGGGGGCGCAGCCGGCGAGGTGACACAGTACTTCTCGTATCAGCGATTCAAGCTCTGGAGAGCCCCTCTTCAGACACGAGTGCTGCTGACGTTGTTCAACACCACGATCGTGCTCGCGACGGCGGTCGGAATCGTCATGTACCGCGTCCGCACTGGTCTCACTCCAGGCGGGTCGAGCCGTTACTACCTCGGCAACGAGGCGAGTGCAGCTCCGGGTGACGACATGCAATTCGCCCGCTCGTTCAGGGAGCTGCTCGATGTCACGCACGATCACGCGTTCTCGCAGCCGTTTCTGTTCTTCGTCCTGTGCCACATCTTCGCGCTCACTAGAGTGAGCGACCGTATGAAGATCGCTGTTTACTGCGCGAGCTTTGCGTCGATCATCATCGACCTTGGCGTGCCATACGCCATTCGATTTGTGTCGCCGGCATGGGCGCCCCTTCAGATCGCGAACAGTGCTCTGATGTCGATGACACTGCTCGTCCTGCTTGCCGTGCCGACTTACGAGATGTGGTGGTACCGCGAGAGAGCAGTCGAAGCAGGATGAGGCTGGCAGGCGGAGGAGCGCTTCTCCTCGCCAGTATTTTCTTTTTGCCGGCACACTCGACTCCCGCCCCGCTCGTCCGCGTGTCGCGGGCATGGCCTGTCATGGGCACGATTTTTCGCTCGACCGTTTGGACCCGTGATTCAGCAGCAGCGGTCGCTCTGCTGCATGCAGCGCGCGACTCGGTTCGTCTCGTGGACTCGCTGATGAGCACCTATCGCCCGGATAGCGAGATATCCCGCATCAACGCTCATGCAGGAGAGGCCGGTGGTGTTCGAGTATCGCCGCATACGATGGCGGTCCTGTTGAAGGCAAGGTTGTACTGGCGCCTCTCGGGCGGCGCGTTTGATCCGACCGTTGGACCAATGGTGAATGCGTGGGGGTTCGACCGGCCGGGCCCTCGCCGTCCGACGCAGCGCTCCCTGGATTCGCTGCGAGCCCTTGTCGGATATGAGCGCGTCGAGCTCGACTCGGCTGCCCTGACGGTCCGGCTTCCGCACCGCGGAATGCGGCTCGACCTCGGAGGAATCGCGAAGGGTTACAGCCTGGATCTCGCGCGCCGAGCGTTGACGAGCTCCTCGGTGAACGGGGGTACAGTGGATCTTGGCGGTAACGTTCTCGTGTTCGGGCGTGCACCGGCCGGGAAGAAGTGGCGGGTGTCGATCGTCGATCCGCGGCGGCCTCAGCGCTCTATTGGCCAGGTTCTGATCGATTCAGGGGCAGTCGCAACATCAGGCGATTACGAGCGCTTTGTGACGATAAATGGAAAACGGTATGGCCATATCATCGATCCGCGCACCGGCGCTCCCGCGCTCGGTGTTCTCTCCGCAACCGCGATTGGACCGCTTGGCGAGTGGAGTGACGGCCTTTCGGCTACACTGTTTCTGCTTGGGCCTGTCCGGGGGAAAGCGCTCGTCGATTCGATTCCGCGGTTAGCCGGAATCTGGGTGGTGGACCGGGGTCGCTCGGTGACGGCAGCGGACATTTACTGCTCGACGCGAGCGACAAAGATCTTCTCGATGAGTCGCAGTCTCGGGCGAACGCAGCACAGGTGCGGGGACATGCGGAGGCCACTCGCATTGCGTTCTTTCCGTCAACGACAGCGAACCGCGGATGGCGATTGAGGGATGGCGATTGATGGAACGCCGGTATCGAAGGCCCGGGATGAAACCCGGAATCTTTGGGGAGAGCGGGCGACCGGACTCGAACCGGCGACGTCCAGCTTGGGAAGCTGGCATTCTACCAACTGAATTACGCCCGCGGAATATGCTCTGCCCCGCAATGTAGCGCCGGGCGGTTCGGGTTCAAGTATCCCTGCTGCCCATGCATATTTCGGAATGGCCTTCGATGAAGGTTCCCATTCAATAGCGCAGCGGGCGCTTGAGCTCGAGTCGGCCGCACCGCTGATTGAGCACGATCCCGCCGAATGCGAGATGTGCGCGAAGTATCAGAAGGAGTTTTACGCGTTCGCGAAGAACGCGTTTCCGCGCCTCGCCGAAGCGTATCTGGAGCTCGAGGAAAATTCACTCCAGGCATTCGAGAACGCGAAGATGCGCGGACGATTTCTCGAGGATGTTCAGGAGGACAATCAGCGGCTCATGAAGGAGCTTGCTGCATCCGAAGCTGAGATCGCCGAGCTTCAGGCTGAAAAAGAGAAACGGCGCTCGCGTCGCTAGAAGCCCCGCCCCGCTGGCCGCTGAGGTTCAACTCCGTTCTGCTTGCAGCGCGTGAAGTAGGCCTCGAGCGCGCTCGCAAATTTCGGCTCGACCATCCGCGCAGTGGTCGCCTTGAACGTGATGCTGTCGTTGATCTCGATGACTCTACCGTGCAACACACCGTCGCGGGTTCGCTCCACCCGCGCACGGTAGCCTTCGATCTCGACTAGAAACGGCAGCACGCACGACGGGACATGTCCTCGTAAATACGATCAAGGAGACAAAACGCAAACGGCGACCGCTTACCAGTCGTATCTGCCCGTGAGCGCAAAAACGTGGTCCCTGTATCCGTTGTCAGGGTCGTTCGAAGTCCGATACTCGAAATCGTAGTGGGCGATGAGTGAGAAGCCCCGGCCAAACCGATG
>DATAIM010000418.1:0-2404 GCA_036262655.1 Gemmatimonadaceae bacterium
GATTCCCAACGCAGCGTGAATCGCCGTCGGCGCGATTCCCACACCTATCGCCGCGCCGCCAGAGGTGGTGCTGCTGGAGGTGACGAATGGGTAGGTGCCGTGATCGACATCGAGCAGCGATCCCTGCGCTCCCTCGAGGAGTACATTGGCTCCCGAGCGGATGGCGCGGTGAATCACGAGCCCGACATCCTCCGTGATCGGCAGAATCCGCGGCGCGATACGGGCGAGAAGCTCCATCGTCGCATCGATGTCCGCTCTCTCGGGAACTCCGAACGAGGCGAGGAGCGCATTGGCGTGCTTCACTCCTTTTTCGACGAGCGCTCGCAACCTTTCCGGGTGGCGGAGGTCGAGAACGCGTACGCCTCGTCGCGCAATCTTGTCCTCGTATGCCGGCCCGATGCCACGTCCCGTGGTGCCAATCTCCCTGCTGGCCGAGCTGAGCGAGTCGACCAGCTTGTGGAAGGGAAGCACGAGGTGAGCGCGGTCGCTCACATACAGTCGACCCTGAACGTCGACACCATCGTTGATCAGCTCGTCGATCTCGGTGAAGAGCGTGTCGGGATCGAGTACGACGCCGTTCCCGATTGCGCACCGCACTCCGGAGTGGAGGATTCCGCTCGGGATCTGGTGGAGGACGAAGGACTTGTCGCCGATGTGTACGGTATGGCCGGCATTCGCCCCGCCCTGGTAACGCACGACCCACCCGGCGCGTTCAGCAAGGACGTCAACGAGCTTTCCCTTTCCTTCATCTCCCCACTGCGCACCGACGATAACGACGGTGCGGATATTTTTGTCGAACATCCGATTTTATAGTGCGTAAATGGAAAACGCCCCGGCGGGCGAGCCGGGGCGTAGACCCAATCTACTGAGGTCGCGGGGGGTGTCAATCGCCGGTGTGACTGCGCGACTGATAACCGAATGTCATGAAACCGAACGCTGCATAGCGCACCCTTGGAGTTTGGCCGCTATGTGCTTGCGAGACGGCGTCATTCATTCGTCACGCAGCCAACGAGTTCATGTGCAACTCGGAACTCAAGCTCTACCTGGTGGACTGAGGACACACAAAACCGAGAACTCATGACCCGCGCCCTGAAAGGGTTTCGTGTTCGCTCCAGGGATGCCCTGTTTGCCCTGAAGGTTCCCGCTGGGCAGTCTGCAACCAGCGTAAAGTTTCGCTACGCCATAGCAGCAAAGAAAATCCAGGCTGCGATTGTGCACCCTACTGCCATTTTCATCGCCGTTGCCAGCGCCCGGCCGATGATCGCCCCCGTCGCCGCCCGCGTCGACGCCGCCGCGCCGGACCCCACGCTCAGCTCTCCCGCCAGAGCACCGACAAAGCTCCCGACAAATGCACCGATCAGCGGCCCCACAATCGGAATCGGAAAGCCGAGAAAAGCGCCAACCATTCCGCCGATCATCGCCCCCCAACCCGCGCGTCGCGATCCGCCGTACTTCCGCGCGTACTTTCCCGCGAGCGTGAACTCGATCACCTCAGCCACAACGCCCAGAACAGCAATCCCAACGATCGTGAACCAGCCGATTGAGCCAGGGGGAACCAGAAGATCGTACGCCACGGCGCTGGCGATCATCACCCACAGCCCGGGTAATCCCAGCACGATGAGAACCAGCGAAAGCAACAGCACCAGCGTCAAAAGCATGAATGCCATCAGGAAAGCTCCTTGGCGGTTGCCGCGAGCAGCTGCGCGGCCATGGCGATGCCGGTGCCGTCGATCTCTCCGGCCCGGTCCCTCGATGTATGTACGCGCGCAAGTGTGCCGAGGTTTCCGCGGCTGAGCGTAAACGAGGGCCAGCCGGCTTCGGTGAAGGCGATGTTGTCCGCAAGGACGCCGGGGATCATTCGCTGTCTTCGCACCTCCACCCCGGTCGCGCGCACCGCATGATCGATGGCCACCGACAGTCTGTCAGGCATCGGGCCCGAGGACATGCAGATAAAACGACCGCTGGCATCGATCGTGTCGCAATTGAGAGCAATTCCCTTCATGCCGGCCCGATCCACATATGCTTTTGCGCCAGCGAGTCCAAGCTCTTCACCACTCGTTATCATCACGCCGACTTCGCCGTCCCGAAGCATTTCGATGGCGAGAATCACGGCCGCGACACCCGAAGCGTTATCGAGCGCGCCCTTCGAGCGATTCCCGATGAAGCAGAACAGAACCGGAAGGGTGGCAGCGACGCCGAGCAAAGCGGTGATCCACGCAAGGGTTGCGGCTGCGCTCCTCGTCGCAACGGCTGGAGCACCTGAAGCAGAGTTGAACGCCACAGCCCACACGAGAGCCGCAACGGTTATCGCATAGAGCGATGCGGCCACGATTACCGACGTGATCCGCAGCAGCATCGGTATCGTCTGCGATTTGGAGTCGAGATGAGCAACGAGCCAAATCAG
>DATAIM010000419.1:0-12864 GCA_036262655.1 Gemmatimonadaceae bacterium
TATGCGGCGATACGGGCTTGGTGATTCCCGCCATCGCGACGTACTTCCGGAGAATCTTCCACGCGCCCATTCGTGAAAGCGGCTCCCCCCGGGCATTCAGAAAGAGGATCCCTTTGCCCTTTCCACGCTCCAGCTTCGGACGAAGCTCACGGAGGTAGATCGCGGTCGCGGCGATCGCACGGCGTCCGATCGGAACGAGGCGCTCCTTCGAGCCTTTTCCGAACACGCGCAGCAGGTGGTCATCCATCAGTACATCGCGTGTAGAGAGAGTGATCCACTCCGACACCCGCAGCCCGGCGCCATAAGCCAGCTCCAGCATCGCACGATCCCTGAAAGCGAGCGGCTCGCCGAGTGACGGAGCTCCAACCAGCTTCTCAGCTTCTTGGACAGTAAGGACTTCGGGCAGCGTTCTCCACCGCTTCGGCGCCTCGAGTCTTTCGCTCGGGTCGCGGACGAGCTCTCCCTCGGCGAGCATGAACCGGAAATAGCTCCGCACGGCAGACACATTCCGCCTGATGGATGACGGAGACAGGCCAAGGTCCTTCAGGTGATAGACGTACTCGCGTAGAATACGCGCGCTTGCGCTTGCGGGCGATCCTGCGCCCTTCACAATGCAGAACGTCGCGAATCGGGCGGTGTCCCTCAGATATGCTTCGGTAGTCCGCGGCGACGAGCCCTTCTCGACGGAGAGATGATCCTGGAATCTTTCCAGCAGGAATGCCCTCGAGATTCCGTCAGGAATTCCCGGGAGGGTCATGCTCATCGGATTTTTTCTTTCTGCGCAGGAAAAACATTATCACTCCGAGAAGAACGAGAGCGATTGCGACGACGGAAACGATTTTGCCCGAGCGGACAATGGTGGCGTAAAGTGCGTCCCAATTGGAGCCGGCGCGGAACGCGATGAATGTGAGGAATGCGAACCATACTCCCGAAGCAGCGGCGACGGCCATCGCGACGGGCAACATCGGCAGCTTCATCGCGCCGGCGAAGGGTGGAACGACGGCGCGAACCGCCGGAAGAAAGCGGCTCAGAAAAAGCGCCGGAAGACCGTATTTTCCGTACAAGGTCATCAATCGCTGTTCGGCGCCTTTCCCTGCCCACCTCTCCAGCCGCGACATGAAGGCCGTCGATCCGTAACGCCTCCCGATGTAGTACATGAGCGCAGCGCCAACGAGATTCCCGATCCATGAGAAGAGAAACGTCGTGTACGGCGATGCCTTTCCTCGAGCTGCGAGAAAGCTCCCGAAGGCGACTACCGCGTCTGCGGGAAATGGCGGAAAGATGTTCTCGATCGCCGAGATGACGAAGATCGAAGCGTAGAGAGCGCCGACTGGGAGCTCACTCAACCAGCTGAGGATGGCGTCCGCGTTCAACCGATTTCCGCTCGCATCTCCGCCACTGTCGCGACCGCGATGCACGCAACGCCCTCTCCGCGGCCGATCCAGCCCATCCCTTCGTTAGTTTTTCCCTTTACACTCACTTCGCGCGGCGTGAGACCGAGCACACGCGCCAGGGATTCGCGTATTGCGTCCCTGAAGGGCAGAATCCTCGGCTGCTCGGCGATGATCGTGACGTCGGTGTTCAGTATCACGAACCCGCGCTCTCTCAAGCGAGCGACTGCCGCGCCAAGCATCTCCAGCGAATCGCGATCCTTGTTCGCCGGGTCGGTGTCGGGAAACATCGAGCCAATGTCCCCTGCCGCGGCGGCACCGAGAACGGCATCGGTGATCGCATGTGCGACCGCGTCGCCGTCGGAGTGTCCTGTGAGGTGGACCTGAGTGGCAACCTCGACTCCGCCAAGCACCATCCGGCCGCCACTGGCGATCCGGTGAGAGTCGTAGCCTATGCCGGTACGGCAGCCCGCCATTCGCGCTGAGCGATCAGGCGAGTTGCCTGAGCCGGGCATTGCTTCAGTCCGTGTAGCGCTTGATGGCGAGCGTAGTGTTATGCCCGCCGAAACCAAAGCTGTTGCTGAGCACGACGTTGACTTCGCGCTTCACCGGGTGGTTCGGCGTGTAGTCCAGATCGCACTCGGGATCGGGCGTCTCGTAGTTGATGGTCGGCGGGATCAGGCTCTCGTTGATCGCCAGCGTCCCGATCACCGCTTCCACTGCACCGGCGGCACCGAGCATATGACCTGTCGCCGACTTGGTCGAGCTCACGTTGAGCTTGCTCGCGTGTTCGCCGAACACGGCTTTGATCGCAGCCGTTTCATTGAGATCGTTCGCCGGAGTCGACGTTCCATGTGCGTTGATGTATTCGACGTCAGCCGGGCCGAGTCCGCCGTCCTTCATAGCACGCTTCATCGCCCGCTGCGCACCCTCGCCGTTGGGTGCCGGGGCCGTGAGGTGGTAGGCGTCGCCGGTAGCGCCGTAGCCAATTATCTCTGAGTAGATGCGAGCGCCGCGGGCGCGTGCGTGATCCAGCTCCTCGAGAATGAGCACAGCTCCACCTTCGCCCATCACGAAGCCATCCCGCGTCGCATCGAAAGGCCGCGACGCCGTTTCGGGGCTGTCGTTCCGCTCGGAAAGGGCTTTCATGTTCGAGAACCCGCCCACTGCCATTGGGGTAACCGTCGCTTCTGCTCCACCGGTGATCATCACGTCTGCGTCGCCATACTGGATGGTTCGATACGCATCCCCGATCGCGTGAGCACTTGTGGCACAAGCGGATACAGTCGCGTAATTCGGACCCTTCGCGCCGAACTGCATCGACACGATGCCTGCCGCGATATCGGAGATGAACATCGGGATGAAAAAAGGGGAAATTTTCCCCGGACCGCGCTGGCGATATACATCGTGCTGGTCTTCGAAGATCTTGAGACCTCCGATCCCACTTCCGATTATGACGCCGGTATTGAACGGATCATAGCCGGTTCCACCTCCGAATCCGGCGTCATCCATGGCCTGTCGCGCCGCGGCGACAGCATACTGCGTGAACTGGTCGGCGCGCTTTGCCTCTTTCCGGTCCATGAACTGGAGCGGGTCGAACCCTTTGAGTTCGCACGCGAAGCGTACGTCGAAGGTGCTCGCGTCGAAGTGCGTAATTGGCGCTGCACCGGAGCGGGACTCGATCAATGAGCGCCACATCGTCGCCACGTCATTGCCGACTGGCGTCACGGCTCCCATCCCCGTGACGACGACTCTGCGCTTCATTTACGCCGGGATCTTGCTGTTCAGATAACCGAGTGCGTCGCCGACGGTCCGGAGCTTCTCCGCATCCTCGTCGGGGATGTCGATGTTGAATTCCTTTTCGAACTCCATGACCAGCTCGACGATGTCAAGGCTGTCGGCGCCCAGATCCTCGATGAAGCTCGCCTCGTTGGTGAGCTTCTCGCGCTCGACGCCGAGCTCCTTTTCAATGATGTCCTTAACCTTCTCCGAGTTATCGGCCATGATCCTGTCCTCGTGTCAGTGGTGGGTGGGGGAAATATAGACAACCTGTGGAATCACAGAAAGTTACGAGCCTGTCAGTGAGGGATGAGATCATGCAAAAGCTTTACATCACCATGCCGCCGTCGACGACGAGCACCTGTCCTGTGATGTACGAGGCGTAATCCGAAGCAAGGAAAACAACGGCAGCTGCGATGTCCTCCGGCCGGCCGAGCCGCTCGAGAGGAATAAGCCCATTGAGAGTGGACCGCGCTTCTGGAGTCATAGCTGCGGTCATCTCCGTCTCGATGAAACCCGGCGCAATCGCGTTCACGAGGATGTTGCGCGAGCCAAGCTCCTTCGCAACCGTTTTCGTAAGGGCGATGAGCCCCGCTTTGCTCGCCGCATAGTTTGCCTGCCCCCTGTTTCCGTTGAGGCCGACGACGCTCGCCATGTTGATGATACGTCCAGCACGTTTCTTCATCATGCCGCGGGAAACCGCTCGAATCGCCGCGAAGGCTCCTCGCAGGTTTGCGTTCAGCACGTCATCCCAATCCTCATCCTTGAGGCGCATGACGAGGTTGTCCCGGGTGAGACCGGCGTTGTTGACAAGGATGTCGATGCCGCCGAAAGCTTTTTCTACTTCGGCAACGAGCGTGGCCACTGCCGCAGTATCCGACACATCTCCGGAGAACCCGGTGGCACCCCGCCCTATCTCGGCCGCAACGGCCTCGGCCATCCCCTTGTCCCGGCCTGCTACCGCGACACGTGCGCCGCTATCGGCCAACGCCTGGGCCACCGCGCGACCAATTCCCCGCGTGCTGCCCGTCACCAGCGCAGTTTTTCCAGTGAGGTCTATGTTCATGCGGCCAGCTGTTCAAGAACTTTCTCGACGTCCGCCGGCGTTCCACACGCAATTCCCCTCGCTCCCGGAACGATGCGGCCAAGAAGCCCGGTAAGCACGGTGCCGGGTCCCATCTCGACGAACATTGCAGCAGGATATTTCGCTGCGATGCGCATGACCTCTCCCGTCCAGCGAACAGGTGCGGTCAGCTGCCGAGTAAGCAAATCACGCGATTCCGCCGCCGACGTCGCAGGCGTCTCCGTAACATTCGAGTAAACAGGAAACGACGGCTCGGCAAACTCGGTTGCATTGATCGCATCGGAGAAGCCAGGCACCGCGGGTTCCATCAAGGGTGAATGAAACGCGCCGCTCACGGGCAGGCGCAACGCTCGCTTGGCGCCGTTCAGCCTGGCCAGCTGCATCAACTTCTCCACTCCGCCCACTTCGCCTGAAACGACAATCTGTTCTGCGGTATTGTAGTTCGCGGGAACAACCAGCCCGGAGCTTCGCGTCGCCAGCTCGCACAACGACTCGATCGAGTCATCCAGCTTCCCGAGGACTGCAGCCATCGCTCCCGGCCGGGTCACTCCCGCTTCATACATCAGCTGTCCCCTTCGGCGCACCAGCCTTGCAGCATCCGCGAGAGTCGTCGAGCTCGCCGCATGATATGCTGTGTGCTCACCCAGCGAATGTCCCGCTGATGCGCAGACTTTATCGCCGAGCGCGTCTCTCATTACAGCCCACACCGCCGCACCATGAGCAAGAAGAGCCGGCTGAGCGTTGAGGGTCGCGGTCAGATCATCGGCGGGCCCATCGAAGCAGAGCGTGCTGAGTGAAAATCCGAGCGCGTCGTCTACTTCCTCAAAGACGTCGCGAGCCGCGGGAAACGCATCGGCGAGATCCTTTCCCATTCCCGGTTTCTGTGAGCCCTGACCGGGGAAGAGCAGTACGACGTCCATGCTAGAAGCGAACGATCATCGAGGCCCAGGTGAACCCCGCGCCGAATGCCACGAAAAGGGCCGTCGTTCCATCCTTGATGACACCCTTTTCCATTGCTTCATCAATTGCGATGGGAATGGAAGCCGACGACGTGTTGCCGTAGCGATCCACGTTCACATAAACCTTGTCCATCGGGATATTCGAGTGTTTCGCGGTCGCTTCGATGATGCGAACGTTGGCCTGATGCGGAATCAGTACGTCGATGTCTGCGCCGGTCAGGCGCGCACCGTCGAGTGCGCGATCGGCCGCCTCCGACATGGAGCGAACCGCGTGCTTGAATACCTCGCGGCCTGCCATCTTCACGAGATGGCTGCGATCGTCCAGCACCGCGGCACTCATCGGCACTGTAGCGCCGCCGCTGGGGCGGTAAAGGAGATTAGCCAGCTTTCCATCGCTGCGCATGAACGTGGAGAGAATTCCTTTCCCCGTGCGCGACCGCTGCAGGATTGCTGCGCCCGCGCCGTCACCAAAAAGGACGCATGTCGCACGATCCTTCCAATCAACGATGGAGCTCATCTTCTCGGCTCCAACGACGAGGATCGTTTCGGCAACTCCGGAGGCGATCATCCCTTCGGCGACCGTCATCCCGTACAACCACCCTGAGCACGCGGCGCCGATGTCGAAGGCCGCCGCGCGGGATGCGCCAAGCTCGGCCTGAAGATCTACAGCCGTTGCCGGTAGAAGACGGTCGGGGGTCGCAGTGCTGAGCACGATTGCATCGAGTTGACCGGGATGAATATCCGCGCGCTCCATCGCCGTGCGAGCTGCCGTAGCAGCCATCGAACAGGTCGTCTCGCCATCCCTTGCGACATGCCGCTCGACGATTCCCGAGCGCTCGACAATCCACTCGTGCGACGTCTCGATTCCGATGGCCGCGAAGTCATGGTTCGTCATCACATGATCAGGCACGCCGCGACCGGTTGCAACAACGGCGGCGATCGGTCGCTTCACGATGCAGCCCTCGTCATTGCGATCTTCTCGGCTTCGGTGAATTTCTCCGCGATCCGAGAATTCATTCTGGTCTCGACCGCCCGGACAGCTGCTGCCACCGCGTTCTTGATCGCTCGCGGCGTGGAGTTTCCGTGACAGATCATGCTCACTCCGCGCACGCCGAGCAGCGGTGCACCTCCATAGACAGAAGAGTCGAGGGCGCCGAGACCGGTTCTTACCCGGGACATATCGAGGTCGGGGTCACGCTGCAGGATTTCGAGAATCATCGGAATGACACCCTCGTAGAATTTGAGGACGATGTTTCCCGTGAATCCGTCGCACACGTACACATCGAGCGGGCCGCGGTCGCTGGCGCCGGGCGGCAGGTCGCGTCCTTCGATGTTGCCCTGAAAGTTGAATCCCGCCGCGCGGAATAGAGTGTAGGCCTCCTTCGAGACCGCGTTCCCCTTCGAGTCCTCTTCGCCGATGCTGAGGAGCCCGACTACAGGATCCTTACGCTCGAGAACGCACTCTGCGTAAAGCGTTCCAAGCCATGCGAACTGGAGCAGCTCCGCAGCTGAGCAGTCGACGTTGGCTCCCGAGTCGAGGAACACGATCGGCTCGCGCGACGTGGGGAGGACGGTCGCAACCGGAGGTCGCTTCAGGCCCGCGTGGAGGCCGAGCAATACTGCCGATACGGCCATTTGCGCGCCTGTGTTGCCGGCGGAGACAAAGCCATCCGATTGCCCCTCCACCTGCAGCCGCAGGCCAACCGCCATCGGGTTGTCCGGCTTCTTTCGCAGCGCAGCGGTGGGCCGCTCAGCCATCCCGATATTGTCGGGCGCCTCTACGATGTCGATCCTGTCCCGCACATGCGCGCAGCGCGCAAGCTCGCCGCTGGTGAGCTCGGCGAGCGTCTTCTCGATAATGGGTGTCTGCCCGACGAGCTGGACCCTGTGTCCCGGTAGCTCATCGAGTGCCTGAAGCGCTCCTGCGATAGTTGCCCTGGGTGCGAAATCGCCCCCCATGGCGTCCAACGCGATACGCGCCAAGTCTACGCTTCCCTGGCGGCTACTCGCTGTTCACCGTCGTAGTATCCGCACTCTTCACAGACGTGGTGCGGACGCTTCATGCTCTGGCATCGGGGGCACTTTTGAATCGCGATCGCCGGAGCCGTCTTGTGCGTGTTGCGCGCGCGCTTCTTTCGCTTCGAGGTACGGCGCTTTGGTACGGCCATTTTTTATCTTCTATGTTGAGTGTAATGCTTTACGGGAGTTGGTCGCGGATTGCCCGCAACGCGTCCCAGCGGCTTGCGGTTGCTGCCGGAACGCAATCGCACGCTCCGGTGTTCAAATCGGTCCCGCAGGTCGCGCAGAGGCCTTTGCAATCCTCGCGACAGAGCACGAAAGCCGGCACTGCGAGGAGCCAGACCTCGCGAACCGCTGGACGAAGGTCAAGAGTCGTCGCGTGCGGGTCGAACGGATAGACGTCTGGATCATCCGTGCTGTCTTCGCCCTCTGACGAGAAGATGAAGTGCGACTCCTCCTCTACCGCGACACCAACTTCCGTGAGACACCGCCGGCACGGAGCATGGGACTGCCCACTTACATTGCCGCTGAAGTAAAAGCGCGACGGCCCCGCCGCCGACAATCGTCCTTCGATTCGTATCGGCTTGGCCGGGCGCACATCGCCGGGCTCCCACACCGGGTCATCCGGCGCAAGCTGTCCATCGACATGCGCCGCCTGCGACTCCAGTGAACGGATGTCAAACGACAGCATAAGTTCTTAAAATTAGCGACTTTATGATGCTTCGAAAAGGGCTCCGGCCGAGGACTGCGTACGAATCCCGCCGCCGGGCGCCGATTTGCTATAGCGCCTGAATCAGCTCCGATTCAGAGAAGAAAAAGCTTGCCTCCCGAGCGGCATTGTCATCAGAGTCGGAAGCGTGGATTGCATTCCGCTCCTTGGATTCCGCGAAGATTTTTCGGACTGTTCCCTCAGCCGCTTCGGCCGGGTCGGTCGAGCCGATAGCCTCGCGAAGCGATGCGACCGCATTCTCCTTTTCCAGCACCATCGGCATGCAGGGCCCCGAGGTCATGAATCTCACCAGGGAGCCGTAGAACGGTCGCTCCTTATGCACTTCGTAAAACGCACCAGCCTGCGCTTCAGTCATTCGCAGGATGCGAGCGGTCACGACCCTGAAGCCGCCGGCCTCCAGATGCGCAATGATTCTGCCCGCCTTTCCAGAACCGAATGCGTCCGGCTTTACGATCGTAAGTGTCCTGCTCCCAGCCATGTATTTGTCCCGTAATAGTTTAGTTAAGCACTCTTCAGAAGTTGGACGACATCGATCGGACGCTTGGCGACTCCGATTCCCGCATCCTGAAACGCCTCGGTTTTCTCGGCTGCCGTCCCGGCAGAGCCCGAAATAATCGCGCCCGCATGACCCATCCTGCGGCCCGGCGGAGCCGTCTGCCCCGCGATGAATCCAACAACCGGTTTGGTCATGTTATCCTTTACGAACTTTGCCGCCTCCTGCTCATCGGTCCCCCCGATCTCTCCTATCATCACGACCTTCTCCGTGTCCGGATCCGCCTCGAATGCGGCGAGACAGTCGATGAAGTTTGTGCCGTTGATCGGGTCACCCCCGATGCCCACGCAAGTCGTCTGACCCATGCCTGCACGCGTCATCTGAAAGACGACTTCGTACGTCAGCGTGCCCGACCTGCTGACGAGCCCGATCGGACCCGGCGCACATATTCTACCCGGGATGATTCCGACCTTCGATTTGCCCGGCGAGATCAATCCCGGGCAGTTCGGACCGAGCAGACGAGCACCGCGCTCCTTTACAAACGGATAGACGCGGGTCATGTCGAGCACCGGAACGCCTTCCGTAATGCAGACGATGAATGGAATGCCGGCGTCGGCCACTTCCATCATCGCGTCCGCGGCGAACGCGGGAGGAACGTAGATGACACTCGCATTCGCCCCGGTAGCCTTCACCGCCTGGTGGACCGTATTGTAGACCGGCACCTGGTCGTCGAACTTCTGCCCGCCCTTCCCCGGGGTGACGCCGGCAACCACCTGAGTGCCATACTCGATCATCTGCCGGGCGTGGAACGACCCGTCCCGTCCCGTTATTCCCTGAATTACGAGACGTGTTTCGTTGTCGATGAATACGCTCATGCTGCCTTCCCGGTCGCGAGTGACACGGCTTTCTGGACTGCCTCGTCCATATCGGTCATCGCTGAGAAGCCGTTCTCCTGAAGAATCCGGAGGGCGATCTCTTCGTTCGTGCCGGTGAGCCTGATGACAATCGGCACTGTGAGGGGGTTCTGCTTCGTCGCGGTCACAATGCCGTTGGCGACGTCATCGGTTCGGGTAATCCCTCCGAAAATGTTAAACAGAATCGCCTTGACACTGGGGTCGGAGGTGATGATCCGCAGCGCATTGACCACTTTTTCGGGATTCGATGATCCACCGATGTCCAGAAAGTTGGCCGGCTCGCCGCCGTAATACTTGACCAGATCCATTGTGGCCATCGCGAGACCTGCGCCGTTCACTACGCAGCCGACGTTGCCGTCAAGCTTGATGAAAGTGAGATTGGCCTTCCGGGCGTCGACTTCACTCGGAGCTTCGGACGATTCGTCCCGAAGCCCGGCGATGTCGGCGAGGCGGTCGAGCTCATTGTCGTCGATCACCATTTTAGCATCGAGCGCGACGACCTCGCCCGCCGGAGTAGTGACGAGCGGGGTGATCTCCGCGAGGGATGCACCGCTTTTCATGAACGCGCTGTAAAGCTGCTGCATGATCTTCGCGGCAGCGCGCGCCTTTTTGACGTCGTCGTAAAGAAAAAAGCCCAGCTCCATGGCTTCATAAGGCTGAAGACCATAACGCGGATCCACTGCGTGGCGCATGATCTTGTCAGGCGTTTTTGCGGCGACTTCTTCGATGTCGATTCCGCCCGCCGGGCTGACCATGAACACCGGCTTCTTCGACGCTCGATCCACGATGACACCGACATACGCTTCAGTTTCGATGTCGGCCGCCGGCGTAACCAGCACCTTCTGCACCGGCAGGTCCTTGATCGTGAGCGCGAGAATCCTATCCGCTGTTTCGCGCGCTTCTTCCGGAGTCTTTGCGAGCTTCACGCCGCCCGCCTTCCCACGGCCGCCGGCGTGCACCTGCGCCTTGATGACGACCGTTCCGCCAATTTTTCGTGCTATTGCCTCGGCTTCGGCAGCAGAAGTGGCGACCTCCCCCGGCGGAATAGGGATCCCCGCTTTTCGGAAAATTTCCTTCGCCTGGTACTCGTGGATGTTCAAACTTGCTCCGCTCCGCGCGCTGCGCGGCTGATGGTTTCCGAATGCACGAGCTTCAAACTTAACGGGCTATGGTAGTCCCGGTACGCCCGTGCACAGCGTCGATACCGCGACTCAGCTCCGTGATCACGGCGCGGCCTCCGGTGCGGTTGACGTAGTCCAAGGCTGCCCGGACTTTTGGCGCCATGCTCCCTTCGCCGAAAGCGCCGGCTGCATCGAGCCGGGCGGCCTCAGCGGTCGAAAGCCTCGCCAGGCGACGCTGCGCCGGCGTCCCCCACTCCGCGTAGACTCCGTCGACATCCGTAAGAATCAGCAACAGCCTGGCGCCGAGCTCCCGCGCAAGCACAGCGGCGGCAAGATCCTTGTCGATCACGGCATCGATCCCCTCGAGCCCGAGCCCCGGATCGCGGTACACGGGAATTCCTCCACCGCCGCAGGCAATTACAATTGTGCCCTGCTTGACGAGGTGCCGGATCACGTCGATCTCGTGAATCGCGAGGGGAGTGGGACTTCCGACAACGCGCCGGACGTGACCACGTGCATCCTTTTTGACGTAAAGGCCTTCCGACGCGAGCCTCTGTCCGCGATCCGGTGGAATCGCGTGCCCTATGAATTTCGTCGGCTCACCCAGCGCGGTATCGGCAGGATCCACCTCGACCTGCGTGATCACGGTGGCAACACGGCGGTCGCTTCCCGCGCGGCGAAGAGCGTTCTCCACCGATTGTTGAATCATGTAACCAATCCAGCCGGCAGTATTCGCAACGAGTACTCCAAGCGGCAACGCCGCGACCTCAGCGCTCGCAATCTCATTCCGGATGAGCTCGTCGCCCACTTGCGGACCATTGCCATGCACGATGCACAGATTGTGTCCTTCGACAGCGAGATCAACGATGGGCCCAAGGCTTTCGCGCGTGTGCCGAAATTGATCGGCGATTGTCGATCGGACACCCGGCGGCGACAATGCATTGCCACCGAGGGCGACTACCGCCGTCTCCGGCCGCTGCATGGTCACCTCTGCGCCCGCCACCTACCGCCCGACGACCAGACCCAGCGAGTCATAAGCAGCGGCAAACTCTTTCAGGTCCCCGTTGGCGAGAGCCGCGCGCATCCGCGAATAAAGGCGGGCGACAGATGCGCGAAACGCGGAATCGCTGCCCAACTGTGCGCGATCGTTTGGCCGATCGATGGCAACCCTGGGTGCAGCCGTGAGCTCGTCGAGAAGATCACGCGCTCCTGCGCGGTAGTTCGACGGAAACTCACGCCTCCATGCAACGGCGATTGGATCCGGCGCGGCGGCGGGTACCACTGTCAGCTTCCCCGTTGCCGCGTTCACGAGGGCCGTTCCGCTGTGGCGGAAATAGGAACGTTCTTCCCCGGCCAGAACCACTCTCTGGCTCAATGGATAAGTTGACGAAGCGGAATAGATCTCAACTATCCACGTAAGGGAGTCGCCGAGGTAGGCGGGAATCACGTTCGTCCCCTGGACGTAGACGGGGAGGAGCGTGGCGACACGCTCGCGTACATCGCGGCGTCGGGCGATGCGCGTGCCCTCCGGATAATCGTTCCAGAGCAGATCCAGTCGCTGCTCGGACCATGCGAGTGCAAGCCGTCGAATCCCCCCGCCAAACAGCGGAGCGGCAACTCGCTTTCCGTGAATGACGAGGGCGGCACCCCTGGCTCCCGGATAGACAAGCGCGCTGTCGCGAGCTGTAGCCAGAACGCGCACAAGTCTGGCTGAATTCACAAGCGCATCGAACCGGCTGGCCTCCTTCGGCATCGCCGACACATTGCGCGGCAGTCCATATGCCCGAGCGGTAAACACCGCGCGCGTCGCGGCGTACGGGGTCTGCCGCGGATTGACCACCATTGCCGATGCCAGGCGGCGAACGACGGAAGGCAGCACAAGATCGAGCGCGATCGAGAAAATGAGCACCGCGCTTATCGTAAAGAACCCTGCACGGATCTGTCCCGTCCAGCCACTTACAAGGACAAGAGCAGCGGCTGCGACGGTACCTACAGAAAGAGAAAGGTAGGCCGGTATCAGCCATTGGTGATCGACATACGAGAACATCCCGTCGGGCCCGCTTCCCTGCATGAGCAGCTCATAACCATCGAGCCGGTAACTCCATGCCATGGTGAGCAGAAACAAGCTCGCCAGCGCGGCCAGATGCCGGCGCACTCTCACAGACACGAGGAATGTTCCGTTGTGCCACCGAAGGCTCGGCGTAAGAGCGTACAACGTGATCACGATGACTGAAACGAGCAGAAGAAGCGTGACGCACCAGAGATACGCGGCGCGCTCCAACGGAAACCATGCGGTGTAGAAGCTCAGGTCCATCTGAAAGAACGGGTCCGTTTCGCCAAAGCGCGGCGCTACCCGAACGAGCGCCAGCTGGGT
>DATAIM010000420.1:0-2047 GCA_036262655.1 Gemmatimonadaceae bacterium
CTGATTCTCTCCGTATCCGCGCACCGAGCGCGAGCCACCGGCGTAAAATCGCTTTCTGGGATGAAGCAGCTCTCCGTCGCTCTCGACACCGACGGCCGAGCCTGTGCTCTCGAGGGCGCGAACCCATCCGAGCCGGAGATGCCCCGCGAGCGCACCACGGTGACGAATCCCGCGATATACAGCACCGTCGAGTGATGCGCGGTTGTACCGGAATGCAGACAGCGTCGCCGCAGAAGCGTGCTCGACGTCCACCGTACCGCGGTAACCGCGTGTTGGCGAGAAGGGATCGTTCGAGCGATTGATGTTGCTCGTGAGTGTCAGGGGCGAAAGAGTTTGCCGCTCCCGGAGGGCGCCCAGTGTGGGCTGGTCGCAGACGCCGTAATTGATGCAGAAGTACACATCGCCAGCATCCACGCGATTGATCTCATACCGGTAGTTGATGCTCGCGAACGCGCGCTCGAGCACCTCGCGCGTGAAAGTCGTGCTGACGCCCAGGCCTTTATCGATGTAAATGCCTGGGGCGCTGCGCCGATGTGCGAAGACGCCGACGCCGAGCTCGTTCGCCTGGGCCCCAAACCACGGCTGCCGGAAATTGATGCTGGCCGTGTATGTCGGCGCGAGGTACCGCGACCGGTCCGCCCTGACCTCACTGAACGCGTTCCGGAAAATGAACCGCCCGTTCAACGTGGTCGCGAACAGGTTTCCCATCGCGCCCTGGAGCTCGAGGCGGCGCGCGCGGCCGAGGAAGTTGTAGTGCGTGAACCGCCCGTCCAGCTGGAAAAAATCGATCGTGTTGAAGCCGGCGCTCAACCGCGTTTCCCGGAGAGGCGCTTCGGTAACAGTCACAACGAGCACCTTCGAGGAATCGCCCTGGCGGGGTATCTCGATCGCAGCGCGCTTGAACAGGTTGGACTCGTAGAGGGCACGCTGGCTGCGGAGCAGCTCGGAGCGGCGGAACAGTTTCCCGGGGCTCAACGTCAGCGACCTGAGAATGGTTCGCGTGTCGATCTTCTCGTTGCCTTCGACGATGATATCCGACACTGTCGCTTTCCAGCGCGGGTCGAGCTTGATCGTGACTCTCGCCGTTTTAGCAGCAGTGTCGATTACGACTGCGGTATCCACAACAGCATCGGCGTATCCCTTGTTCCAGAGACTCTGGGACAGGAATACGCGGCTCGAGTCGAGGCGAATGAGGTTCAGCGGCGAATTTTTTCCCAGGACGAGCCGCTTCGCGAGCTCTCTCTCGGTGAGTGCGGGGAGTGTCTGAGTGACGGTCACGTCGGTGACCATGGTCGGAGGGCCTTCGTTCACGAGAAACGAAACAGCGACCTTGTGATCTCCCTTGTCCGCGACGAGCGTGTCGACCTGAGTTTCCCGGTACCCGCGCTTGAAGTAGAACACGCGCGCTCTCAGAACGTCGCGTGCGAGCTCCTCGTGATCCAGGTACTTCCGCACGAAGACGTATGGCGATTTGGAGATCCAGCAGAAGGGCGTCAGGATGGCGCTCACGCAATGAGACGCATCGGTTGCGATGCTCATCTTGAGCTCATTCCGGTCGACTGCTTTGATGCCCTTGAGGTCCAGCCGGACTACCTCCTCAGGCTTGGAGGCTGCCGTGCTGGCCGGGGCCTGGGAGGCAAGGGATTCCGGGAGCAGCAGCATGAGAGCCGCTACGCCGGGAAACCACCCCGTTCTGGACCACTGCATGGGGGCTCTGAGAGCAAGGCGCGGGCCGATGGGGGCGCGCCTCGAGCGGGGGCGGAGTTCCTCCCCCTCGCGTCTAGTTTTACAGGCCTTCGAGGAGCGCGTCGTTGCCCGGCGTCGCGGCTATGCGCTTGATGAGCCATTCCATGGCCGACGAGGACGGCATCTGCTGGAGTCCGCGCCGGAGCGTGTAGACGTGCTCCAGCTGGTCGGGGCGGAAGAGCTTGTCTTCCCGGCGCGTGCCGCTGGTGGACACGTCGATTGCCGGGTAGATCCGCTTTTCCGCCAGAGAGCGGTCGAGCTTGATCTCGCAGTTTCCGGTGCCCTTGAACTCCTCGAAGAT
>DATAIM010000421.1:0-3953 GCA_036262655.1 Gemmatimonadaceae bacterium
ATCATGACTTCACGGCGCAGCAATTCGTGACCGCATTCGCGTCTGCGGGAGCTCCGGCGGGATTCAACGGCACACGTTACGTGTTCGGAAAGCTCGAGCAGAAGACTTTCGCCATAGATACCCGCGTGAACGCAACGTTCACTCCGAATCTCACACTCGAGGTTTTCGCGCAGCCATTCCTGGCGAGCGGCCACTACTCGAGCTTCAAGGAATTCGTGAAGCCGAAGTCCGGTGAGATGACCTATTTCGGGCGCGATAATGGCAGCACCGTCATTGCAAACAAAAACGCTGATGGATCAACCCAATCCTACACCATTGATCCTGATGGCAATGGGAGCGCAGCTCCCTTCACAGTCGGGAACCCTGATTTCAATTTCCGGTCTCTGCGCGGTACCGCTGTAGTGAGGTGGGAATATCGGCCCGGATCCACTCTCTTCTTTGTGTGGACGCAGCAGCGGCAGGGTTCGGATTCGTTCGGTGACTTCGATTTCAGCCGCGACCGGTCGGCGCTGTTCAGAGAGCTCCCAACCAACATATTCCAGATCAAGGCAACGTATTGGCTGGGCCGGTAATCGCCGGGTGAAAAAAGGCGGCCTCGTGAGGCCGCCTTTTTTTTGTTACAATAGCCCACCCATGGCAGAGCTGACCCCGGTCCAGGCGCCGCATCTCTCGAGGGAGCCCATTCGCACATTTCAGCGGATGTGGCCCGGGCAGGTCATCGCCTTCCCGGTGATCAACACGGCCGCTGCAATCTGGGCACTTGTCCACTTTGTGCTGCTGATTCTTTCGGGTCAGCTCGTAATCATTTCGTCATTCAAATCCTTGCTGGTCGTGCTTGCGATGGCGGCGGGCCTCGGGATCGCTGACCTCAAGCGAAAACGCGAGTCGGTGCTGTGTCAGAACCTGGGTGTATCGCCGATGTCGATTCCGCTGATCTGGGGCACTGTTGTGGTGGTACTCGAGCTCCTCCTTACGACTCTGGTGTGGCTGAATGGCCGATAATCCGATCCTGGAGGCCGACTCGATCGGCAAGTCTTTCGGAGACAGGCGCATTCTCTCCAGCGCTTCCCTCTCCGCTGCGCCCGGGCAGGTCGTCGGTATTCTCGGACGTATGGGCGAAGGCAAGTCGACGCTTCTCAAGATCTGCTCCGGTGTCACTTCGACCGATACCGGGTGGGTGAAATACAAGGAGCGGATACGGAATCCCGCGAAGCTGGCGTCTCTCGCGCCGGAGGGTGTGTACTATCTTCCTGAGGCGGGAAGCCTCTCGGGAGCGTTGACTCTGCGCGAGCACTTCGAGCTGTTTCGCACGCGCTTCAAGCTCGACTCGTTCGATGATCTCATCGAGGATTTCGAGCTCGGCACTTTCCTCGGCTCGAGTCCGTCGCTGATGTCCACTGGGGAGCGACGTCGCACCGAGCTCGCGCTCGTTTGTTATCGGCGCCCTGAATGTCTATTGGCCGATGAGCCCTTCAGGGACCTCGATCCGATCGTCGGTGAGCGAGTCGGGCGCGTGCTCAAAGCGTTGGCAGAGGGCGGATGCGCGATCGTGCTGACGGGACACGAGATCCGGACGCTGACGCCGTTTCTCACGTCGGTAGTGTGGCTTACCTCGGGTACTACCTACTCTCTGGGTAATCCTTCAGACGCGTGGAAGAACGACTATTTCCGAAAGGAGTATCTCGGTCCGTCGGGCGAAAGGATCTACGCCTGAATTGCCGAGTGCTTCGCAATGCAGATCGCGAAGCGCGACAGCAACCGAATGACCCGGGCGGGTCTCGAACCCGCGACCTACGGATTAAAAGTCCGTTGCTCTACCAGCTGAGCTACCGGGTCGGCCAAAGCACGGGGTAATCTACGTGCAGGGAATCATGATCCGAAGGCCCGATGTAACCTGGCCGCGACCTCACGCGTAGTTTCCAGAGACCGACTACACTCATGACAACCACCAAAATGACGACCACAGGCCCCGACGGATCCGCCCGCACCGAAGAGCACAAGGTCAGCGGCGATCAGCTGCTCGACAAGGTGAAGCAGATCATCCGCGAAGGAAATGCGCGGCGCATCACCATCAGGAACGAAGCGGGAAAAGTGCTGATGGAGATTCCACTGAGCTTCGGCGTTGTCGGCGTCGTGCTCGCGCCCGTATGGGTGGCTATCGGTACCATCGCAGCCCTCGCAGGGCGGTACACGATCGTCGTCGAGAAGCGGGCGTAATCCGGGCGCTCCCTACCGCCCGTACAAAAATCTTACGTCTCCTCCGCGATTCCCGTTCGCAGTTTTCGGGGTAGAATTGGAATACTGAATCCCCGCCGGTCCCCCGGCCTCGTCCCTCACATCGTAAAAATGTCCATACGCTCCCTCGCGCTCTCCGCGCTCTGTCTCACGAGTGCACCGGCGCTCGCACAAGAGCCCCCGTCATCCCCGCCCGCTGCCTCCGCGCCGGCTGCTTCCCTCGCGACCCCACTTCCCGTCGACCCAAAGGTCCGAATCGGGACCCTGCCCAACGGGCTTCGCTATTACATCAGACAGAACACCCGGCCCGAGAAACGCGCCGAGCTTCGCCTCGTCGTCAACGCCGGCTCGGTGCTCGAGAACCCGCAGCAGCTGGGGCTCGCCCATTTCGTGGAGCACACCGCCTTCAACGGCACAACCCACTTCGCGAAGAACGATCTCATCAAGTATCTCGAGTCGATTGGTGTCCGCTTCGGAGCGGATCTCAACGCCTACACGAGCTTTGACGAGACGGTCTACATTCTTCCGATTCCCACCGATACCGCGCGTATCGTTGAGCAGGCATTCACGATTCTCTCCGACTGGGCGCACGGGCAGACGTTCAACGCCGCTGAAGTCGTCAACGAGCGAGGTGTCGTGCGCGAGGAATGGCGCGGCCGCCGCGGCGCTGGCGAGCGGATGCTCCGTCAATGGCTGCCGATCGCACTCAAGGGCTCCCGGTACGCCGACCGCCTTCCGATCGGAACTGAAGAGAGCATCATGGCGGCGTCGCCAGAGAAGCTCCGCGCATTCTATACGGACTGGTACCGCCCCGACCTCATGGCTGTCATTGCAGTCGGAGACTTCGATCCGTCGGCCATCGAAGCGAAGATCAAGCAGCATTTCTCCTCGCTGAAGCAGCCGGCGGGTGCACCAAAGCGATCGGCGCACGACGTCGCATCGAACACCGAGCCCCTGGTCGCCATCGCCACCGACAAGGAAGCGACAAGCTCGAGCGTAAACCTCATCTACAAGCTTCCGGCGAGCGCCACGAAAACGGTCGCAGATTACAAGCTCCGGCTCATGGAGCGGCTGTACCTCCAGATGCTGAACAGCCGGTTCTCGGAGATCAGCGAGCGGCCTGACGCACCATTCCTTGCCGCTGGTGCATCGAAGGAAGGGTTCTTCGCCCGCGGCACAGAAGCATTCACCCTCGCCGCCAACGTGAAGGACGGCGGAGTCGAGCGCGCCTCGGAGGCACTTCTCACCGAGGCAAGGCGGGTCGATCAGTTCGGGTTCCTTCAATCAGAGCTCGAGCGCGCAAAACAGAATCTCCTCCGTTCCTTCGAGCGCTCATTCGCCGAGCGGGACAAGACGCAGTCGGCGGCGTTCGTGGAGGAGTACATCGGCAACTACCTCGAGGGAGAGGCGATACCGGGTATAGAGTACGAGTACAGGATCACTCAGCGGCTGCTTCCTTCGATTACGCTGGCCGACGTCAACAATCTCGCAAAGCGGTGGATCACCGATGAGAACCGGGTGATCATCGCGCAGACTCCATTGAAGGAGGGAGTAGCGGTCCCGACGAAGACAGGAATACTCGCCGCCTTCGACAAGGCCGCAAAAGCAAGCGTTGCCGCATGGACGGAAAACGTCTCGGCCGATAAACTGATCGCGACGCCCCCCGCTGCCGGAAAGATTGTTTCTTCGCGATCGATCACGAGCGTAGGCGCAACGGA
>DATAIM010000422.1:0-5599 GCA_036262655.1 Gemmatimonadaceae bacterium
AAGGTGTCCGTCCAGAGAGCCTATGCCGACTGGCGCCGTTATCCGCAGTATATCGTTCCCCTGGCCGAGTCTTCGATCGACATGATCATGGCACCGGCTTATGGATCGGCGAAGAAGAATGCGACCGACATCCGCCTCGCAATCGACGCCCTCGAGCTTGTCTTCGTGCGGCCCGAGATCGGCACGTTCATTCTTCTCTCGGGCGACTCGGATTTTTCGAGCCTGGTCATCAAGCTGAAGGAATACGGCAAGTACGTCATTGGAGTCGGCATTCGCGAGTCATCCAGTGATCTGCTCGTCATGAACTGCGACGAGTACTACTCCTACAACGCTCTCGCCGGACTCGTGAAGAGCGGCGAAGACGAAGTGGTCAAGCGTGATCCCTGGGAGCTCGTCACGGAGGCGGTGCAGCGCATGAAGCGCAACGGCGACGTCATGCGGGCCGATCGCCTGAAGCAGGTCATGCAGCAGATCGACAGCTCGTTCGACGAAAAAAATGTCGGAAAGGCAAAGTTCTCGCTGTTCGTTTCCGAAGCTGCCAAGCGCGGCCTTCTTGCTCTCAACAAGCTCGAGAACGGTCAGCTCGAGGTCGACGTGCCACGTGCGTCCGCTCCCGCGGCGGGGATCACGCCTGTTGACGTCGACGTTACTCCCACTGCTGTTGCATCGCCCTCGGCCGAAGAGGCGGACGACCAGGATCGTGGCCGTCGCGGACGCCGTGGTGGGCGGGGACGCGGGCGCGATCGTGAAGAGCGCGTGCCGCGAGAGGCCCGTGGGCAGCGAGACGCCAAGGTGGAGACCTCTGCACCGGCGGACACTGCACCTGATGTAGTGAGCCGTGGCGACGACATTCCGCCCGTCGACACTGGACCGCGTCCCGAAGTGTCTCCGGCCGCTCCGCCACGTCGTGAGCGCTCACATACCGTCGCAGATGACATCGGCGCAACAGGGATCCGCCTCACGCGTGACGAGGCGTTCGACCTCGTACGGCGTGCAGTTGCATCGGTAACCAGCGGCGATAACGCAGCGGGGGCTGCGAAGGTTCGCAGCGCCGTCCGCAATCTACTCGGCCGCGACAGCGAAAGTCTCAGCGAGCGCAATTTCCTGCGCATCCTGCACGATGCGCACGATGCGGACGTCGTTGATCTCCGCCGCCGCGGGGGCGATTACGAAGTAGCTGCAGCAGCGGCTGCTCCCACTGTCGAGCGACAGCTCGAGGCGGCGGCGACGGCGAACGCTCCCGCACCGAAACCTGTCGTCGCAACGCCGCGCGGGATGGGCGCGCGTGGAATCGGGCGTGGATCAATGGGTGCGCGGCCAGCTCCCCCCGCTCATCTCCTGAGCGTCGGCGTTGTGGCACCAAAGCCCAGGCCATCAGAACCGGCGCCGATTGCCGCTCCGACAAACACTGCAAAGCCGCCGGAAGACTCGGAGACGGCAGCAGTTCAGGAGCAGATGGCTGTGAGCGAGGGGACGGTCGCGGAAGTACAGGAGACAGTAGCGCCGCCGGCCAGGAAGCGTGGGGGAACGGCGAAGAAAGCACCGCGTGGAAAGCGGGCGGCAGCGAAGACTCCGGTCGCGGCGCCTGAAAAGCGTACGCGGTCTGCGCGCAAGAAGACGGCCGCAAAAAGCACCGCGGGTTCCTCGAGCTCGTGAGGGAGAGAAACCCCGCGTAACCGCGCGGGGTTTGGGCTCATGGGGCGGATTCTTCCACGCCGTTTCTACGATCGTGATACAGAGATCGTTGCTCGCGAAATGCTCGGGACGATTCTCGAGTGCCGCACTGATGAAGGAACATCGAGCGGCGTGATTGTCGAAACGGAGGCGTACATCGGCGAGCACGATCCTGCATGTCACGCTGCGGCCGGCCGCACCAGGCGTACTGCTCCGTTATACGGACCACCAGGTATCTCGTACGTCTACTTCATCTACGGGGTACACTGGTGCTTCAACGCGGTGACACGTGAGGAGGGACTGCCGAGCGCAGTTCTGGTGAGAGCCATCGAGCCTTTTCGTGGTGAAGAACTGATGAGGGTTCGTCGCGGGCCGCGCGTTCACGGTGTGAATGTCACCAATGGTCCCGGAAAGTTGTGCGAGGCGCTTGGCATTGACGGCTCGCTTAACGGCGTGTCGCTGCGCCACGGGCCGCTCGTAATAAGAGAAGGCCGCGACGTGAGCGATGCGGATGTGGTGACCGGTCCGCGCATCGGAATAACGAAGGCTGCCGACTGGCCGCTCAGGTTTTCGATCCTTCGCAATCCGTTTGTGTCAGGCGCTAGAAGTGTGACACAAAGGGCCTGATGCGAATAAGGGTGGCGGAAGCGTAGTGGAAAAGACTTTCCGTCGTATGAACGCTCGACTCGTAATTTAGCGACGAGCCGTGAATGCTCGATCTGGCATCAACGCTCGACACGAATTGAAGCTGGGGCGTACTTCACTGCGAGCGGAACGCGCTCTCATCGAGTGCATGTTGATGGAAGTTGTACTCGCCCTGCTCATTCGGCGCCTTGGGAATCCGCACAGGATTGGGAAGGTCCGGCGGACATCTTTCGGGCGAGGAACTGCTTGCCCGCCGACCCGTGAAACTCAAAGGGAGCTGCCGTCGTTTGGCGGAAAATGACGAACCTGGAAACGCGCAGGTTATCTGTGAGCGTCCAGGTTCTCAACTCCGTTGAACTCCCCTCCTCCATGTTTCCGTGTCAAAAGCAGTTGCGTTTCCGCCGTTGCTCGTCGCGACACCGCACGCAGTCTCAGCGAATTCCTTCCCGCGCGCCGCTGAAGTTGTAGCGAACGCCTGCTTCGAAGAACCCGAGCGAGCTGTCACCCAGCAGAAAGCTGGAGCTCGCCGGTGCCACCGACGCCTGGAAGAATACCGCGGTGCGATGGAACTGCGCCTGAATTCCGGCCATCGCAAGGAACGCGGCCTGGCTGCGCCGCTCATCGATCCGATCGAACACGGCATCATCGACGTTGTTTTCGGTCGCCGTCACGAGGGGGCTCGCGCTGCCGACAACATTCACCATGAGTCCGAGGCCGGCGTAAGGGCGCAGCCGCCCGAATTGCTTCGGGAACGCGAGCGCGGCAAAGCTGAGCCGGCGAAGCTTGTCGACTTCGACGCTCCGGATTTCATTCTCGGCATTCGGATCAAAGACCGCTGACACTGCGGTCATGTGAGTCTGGTCGACCGCGATGTAGAGCGCACCATGCGTCCGCGTCACGAGCCACTCGGCTCCATACGTGGCCGCGCCTTCGATGTCGCCGAGTGTCGGGGAGAAAGTGGCGACGCCCGCCTTTACGCCCCAGAACCAGGAGTCCTCGAAGTCACGCACTCGCTGTGCGGACGCGCTCGCTGAAACCACAGCCGACGACAGTAGTGCGGCGATCAACCATTTCGTGTTTCGCATTCTAGCCATGCCCCTGCCGGCGAGGCTCGAGCTCCACCGGCCGTTGGTGCGACCGGGGAAGTCACACGATTGTCAGATTATTCCGAGCTTCCCTCCGACGCTTCTGAACGCGGCGACGGCCTCGTCGATATCGTCACGTGAATGGGCCGCACTCAGCTGGCAGCGAACGCGCGCCTGCCCGTGCGGGACCACCGGAAACCCGAATCCCGTAACAAAGACGCCTTCCTGCAGCAACATGTCACTCATTGTTATCGCTGTCGCGGTTTCTCCCACGATAATCGGCACAATGGGCGTGTCGCCCGGCAGTGGCTTGAACCCCGCCTCGCTGATCTGACCCCGGAAATAGATGGCGTTATCGCGAAGCTTTTTGACCCTGTCGGGGTTTGCCTCGAGAAACTCGATCGCGGCGAGTGAGCTTGCCGCGACAGTTGGAGGGAGTGCGTTCGAGAACAGCTGAGGGCGCGATCGCTGTGTGAGCATGTCGCAAAGCGACGCGGGACCTGCAACGAATCCACCGGCGGCACCCCCCAGTGCTTTCCCAAGCGTGGAGGTGATCACGTCGACGTCGCCCAAGACTCCAAAATGCTCTGCCGTTCCACGACCAGTGTCTCCGAGGACGCCTGTCGCATGCGAGTCGTCCATCACGACGATTGCGTCGTATCGTCGCGCGATATCGAGAATGTCGGGAAGCTTCGCGATGCTGCCTTCCATCGAGAAGACGCCGTCTGTCCAGATAATTCTCCGCTTGGCGTCGCGTGCGCCATCGAGCTTCGCCTCGAGATCAGCCATGTCGGAATGCGCATAGACCGCGGTCGTGCACTTGGTGATCGCTTTCGCAAGCCGCAGCGAGTCGATGATGGATGCATGGTTGAGCGCGTCCGAGACGACGAAATCCCCCTGCTCCACGATTGTTGCAGTGAACCCCTCATTCGCGTTCCATGCGGAAACGTACGAGAGCGAAGCCTCAGTGCCCACGAGGCGTGCAATCGCGTTCTCGAGCTCCCGGTGAATGGTAAAGGTGCCGCAGATGAACCGCACACTGGCCGTCCCCGCACCAAAGCGGTCCAGCGCTTCGTGTCCCGCGCTGACCACGGCGGGCTCGGTGGAGAGTCCGAGATAGTTATTGGACGAGAAGATGAGGACCTCGCCCCGTCCTTCCATCTTCACGCGCGCGGACTGTGGCGAATCGAGATGGTTGAGCCGCTTGTAAACTCCGTCGGCCTTGAGCTGCGCGATCGTCGACTTGAGATCGTCATCGAATTGTCTGTTCAGTGCCACCGATCGTCTCCTATGCGATCTCGAAGATGACTTTACCCGCATCGCCCGACTTGATGGCTGCGATGGCAGCATCGAAATCAGACATCGGGAACCGGTGCGTGATCACCGGAGCGGGATCGAACTCGCCTGCGCGGAGGAAGCGAGTCATCTGGTGCCATGTGTCGTACATCCGCCGTCCCACCACGCCGTAGATGGTAATTCCCTTGAAGATCACTTCCTTCGGGAGGTCGAGCTCGATCGGCTTTGCGGGAATCCCCAGCATCTGCACCCGTCCGCCAACCCGCACGAGCGCGAGCGCCTGGTGGATCGCTGCAGGAACACCGGACATCTCGAGGACGACATCGACGCCGAGGCCGTCCGTTCTATTGTTCACGATTTCGTCCGCCTCCTTCGGTGTGACGACATCGTTGGCGCCCATCGCGCGCGCTAGCTCGAGCCGGCGGGGATTCACATCGGACGCAATGACTCGGGACGCGCCTGCTGCCCGGCAGATGCCGACGGCGAAGATACCAATCGGGCCGCAGCCCGTAATAAGCACTGTCGCGCCTGGAATATCTGCGGTGAGTGCGGTGTGGAAGGC
The DNA here is from genome assembly GCA_036262655.1 of Gemmatimonadaceae bacterium. Lineage (GTDB taxonomy): Bacteria > Gemmatimonadota > Gemmatimonadetes > Gemmatimonadales > Gemmatimonadaceae > UBA4720. The sequence goes on from DATAIM010000422.1 coordinate 5,263, forward strand.
GTTGCCCATCGGATCGTGAATGCCGCCGATGTCGTAGCTGATCGCATCGTCGAGATGCCAGACATTGGTGGCCGGCATCGCAATGAATTCAGCGAAACATCCATCGCGATCCACGCCGATGATTTTCGTGTACGGACAGACGTGTGCGTTCCCAGTGCGGCAGAGGAGGCATCTCCCATCGACAATGTGACCCTCTGCTGTTACGCGATCGCCCTCCTGAACATCCGTCACGAGGCGGCCGACTTCGACGACGTCGCCTGAGAACTCGTGACCGACGACGAATGGTGGCTTGCACCGGCTCTTTGCCCAGTCGTCCCAGTCGTAGATGTGTACGTCA
>DATAIM010000423.1:0-3302 GCA_036262655.1 Gemmatimonadaceae bacterium
CGGCAGGGGATCCCATTCTCCCGACGAGACGGTGAACCTCGACTCGATCGTGCCGGCAACGGAGCGAGCAGCCGTTCTAATTCACCGGCTCACGCACGGGAAACGCAAATAAATCCCGAGAAGGAAAACAGGGCCGTGAGACTCCATTCGCACGGCCCGTCCAGCTCACTCCAGTACACAAGCCCTCAGGCTGCCTGCTCCAGCTTCTGCCTCAAGTCTCTGCCACCCTTGACGTCGTACGCTAATTCATGCACGGCTCAGGGGGCTTTCAGGGCGACGTAGTCCATTTCCCCCTCATACGCGGCCGCCAGCAGCTCGCGCACCTCACCAAGCGTCACCGGCCGCGGGTTGGGATAGGCGCGTTCTGTCGCCAGAGCCGCCGCACTGTCCAGATCTGATGCGCGCATGCCAAGCTCACGCAATGACTTTGGAGCATCGATCGCAGTTGATAACGCGAGCAGCTCGGTCGGAGCATCCACCACACCAAGCGCGACGGCCGCGCTCCTCATCGCCTCGGGAGCGAACTCCCGGTTGTACGCAGAGGTGAACGGCAGAAGCACCGCATGAGTGTCTGCGTGCGACAGATCATATGTCCCCCCGATGGTGTGACAAAGCTTGTGATGAAGTCCCATCTGGCTGGTGCCCAGCGCAAAGCCAGCGAGCCATGCACCGTTCAATGCAAGCGCCCGCTGCTCGCGATCGGCAGGGTTTGGTACGAGCAGGGGCAGAGCTCCCGACAGAAGCCGGATCCCCTCCATCGCCGCGGCGGAAGTCAGGGGATTCCTGTCGGGCGCGTACAAGGCCTCGATGCAATGCGCCAGCGCATTCATCCCACTCGACGCAGTCACCCGCGCCGGCAATCCGTGAGTGAGATCGGGATCGTAGATCACGACCCTCGGCTGAACTCTAGGATTGCGCCCGGTCTCCTTCCGGCCATCGCGCGTGAGCCCCCAGATGGGCGTCATCTCCGATCCGCCGTAGGTGGTGGGAATCGCGACAATCGGAAGCGGAGTCGCGATAGCAATCGATTTTGCGACTCCGATCGCAGAGCTGCCGCCGACCGCAACGATGCAATCGGCGCGGGATGAAGCGGCGCTTTCCCGGGCGGCCCGAGCGATGTGCTCAGGAACATGCGGCGCTGCCTGGTCGAAATTCTCGACGACGCGGCCGCCGGCGAGCGAGCTCACCTTTTCAGCCATTGCCGATCGCCCTTCCGTCGAGACGAGCAGCACCCTCTGCACGCCGAGCCGCTCGAGCTCAACCGACAGCTCGGCAACGGAGCCCGGGCCGAAAACGACTCTCGATGCCTGAGACTCGAAGGTGAACGAGTTCACAGCAGTGTGGCGCTCGTCACCGCCTGCATCATCGCGCGGACATGCGCGATCTCGTCTTCGCTTATGAGATGGCCCATATCGGGGTATAGCTTCACGGTAACCGTCGCTCCCATGCGCTCGAGGACGCCGGCGGATTCCATTACGCGAGCCGCGGGAATATGCCCGTCGACATCACTGCATCCGAGGAACGCGGGGGTTCCGCCGAAATCTCCGTGATAGTCGCGCGGCGTTCCATCGGGTCCGATGAGCCCGCCGCTCAGACACGCGATGCCCCCGTAGCGACCGGCATTCCGCGCCGCGTATTCGAGCGAGAGACAGGCGCCCTGTGAGAAGCCCAGGAGCATCGTCCGGTCGAGTGGGACGCCCGCATCGCGGACGGTTTTCAATACGTCCCCGATTGCGGCCAGACCGGAAGTGATTCCTGGCTCGTTACTCGGAATGGGCGCCATGAACGAGTTCGGATACCACGTGTTGCCGGCCGCCTGCGGAGCGAGGTACGTAAAACCCTGAACGTGAATGGCGGGTACCAGCGCGAGGATACTTTCGGCAGTCGCGCCGCGGCCGTGCACCATGATGATTGCGGCTCGCGCGGACTCCACGCGAGCACCGAGCCGCTTTACAGGTTGGCCCTGATGCGGGCGGGTCGCTGATGCTTCGTTTGTGCTCATCTATCGATCGCCCGCCGCAGAAGTAAAGCGTCAGTCACCTCTCCTAACAAAAAGGGCTCCCGTCAGATAACGGAAGCCCTTTGACAATGCGGGTCAGGCGCTCAATCAGTGCTTGCGAATTCCGCAGCCGAAGGAGACGGAACCGCAGCGACGTTCACGTCGATAGGCAGCTCGAATCCGTTGTGTGTCCGCACGACGTCCAGAATTCCCTGCCAGACGCTGGCGAACTCGTGCCCGACCTCATGCGGCTCCTTGTCCTCCGAGAAGCCGCGGCCACTGGCAATCCAGAAGGGCGGCTGGTCGAGCCGGCCTGCATCGATGAACACGCTCGACACGTCCCGATGGATGAGCTTCGCATTGTAGCTGTGGACGTAATATCCGGGACGGTAAGTCCCTTCCTCGATCACGCGGCGTGTCCACGCCTTGTAGTAGTCTCGCATCGCCGACGGCACCTTGTCCATTCGCTCGATGTCGAGAAAAACGACGGTGGCGCGTGGAAATCCCTCCTTTACCGCGCGGGCGATCGCGTCATCCGCATCCTTTCTTCCGCGAGCTGCGCTCACGAGATGCGTCGAACATGACTGCCCGCGCTCCGCGCGCGCATACGTCACGACCTTGACCGGCACGCGCCTCTTGACCGTACGAGTCACGCGCCGGCCCTTCACCCGCCGCACCTGCTTGACGCGCTTTGTAACCCACTTCGTCTTCACGATGCGCTGGCGCGGTGTACCGCTCCAGACCTGCTGGCCAACGTAGATGACGGCGACACCCCATCCCATGTCGGCGAGAGTCTCGCGCTTGCCGGACCAGGAGTGTCCCTTGTGACAAGGTGCGGAAGGGAGGTAGTAGCCAACCCACTCGTAGGGAGCGCCATCCTGGCGCCACGCGAGCATGGCCTCATCACCGGGATAAGCGTAGGTGTCGAACCCCAGGTGTCGCCCAGCGCGGAGGTTGCTCGTAATCGCTTCCGACGCATCGACGACCGCATCGTTGAACAAATCCACCGGGCTCTCAACCGGGTGGGCCGGATCATAGCTGACCATGAAGGGCAGCAGCAGCAGGAACATCGCTGCGGTCTTTAGTCGGACCATTCGACCTCACACGCCGGCGTTACCACACACGCGACCTTCGCGGTGCAACAGATTTTTACATCTTCGGACGGAGAAGGTTCCCGAAACCGGAAACCACAGGCGGACCACCGGCCGCAAAGGTGTAAGGTTTCTGTTAACGGATTGACATGATGTCAATGGATTGACATGTTGACACTACACCTGTCTGAGGCCACAACGAATGGAACACT
>DATAIM010000424.1:0-3807 GCA_036262655.1 Gemmatimonadaceae bacterium
GTGATTACCGCCGGAGCATCCACGGTCAGCGTCTGCGGAATGGCCACGGTAAGCCCCGCCCTGACAACGAAATCCCGACGGTTGATGTTTGCTGACATTTGAAGAGCCCGTTCCCTGTTTCGGCTTAAAAAACCTATCGACGGGGTGTAGTTTGACGCTATCCATGGCGTCCCCCGCGAAAAGCTCCCCGCACGCAGGCCGCACCAGACAGGAACCCCCGCGAACCAGGCGCGAGCGCGACCTCCTCGGCGAGCGCGACGTTCCCGTCGACGCCCTCTATGGAATACAGACTTTGCGGGCGATGGAGAATTTTGCCATCAGTGGGGTCGAGCTTCGCGAGTTCCCGACGCTCATCGGCGCTGTCGCCGCGGTCAAGGAAGCTGCGGCGGAGTCCAACCGCGACCTTGGATTGCTCAACACCGTTGTCGCGCAGGCGATCGTCGACGCATGCCGGGAGATTCGGGACGGCAAACACCATGACCACTTTCGGGTCGACATGATTCAGGGCGGCGCCGGCACGTCGACCAACATGAACGCGAACGAGGTGATCGCGAACCGCGCGCTGGAGCTCATCGGACACACCCGAGGTGATTACGACGTGATCAGCCCGAACAGTCACGTCAACCTGAGTCAGTCAACGAATGACGTTTATCCCACCGCGGTCAAGCTCGCGCTGCATTCGAGCATCGAGAACCTCAAAGCCGCGATGGGCGCCCTCGCGGGCGCCTTCCTATTGAAGGGAGAGGAGTTCGGGTCGCATATCAAGATGGGCCGCACCCAGCTTCAGGACGCGGTTCCAATGACGCTGGGCCAGGAGTTCGGAGCGTTCGCACACACGATGCTCGAGGATGTGGACCGTCTGACGGAAGCGCAGTCCCTGATCCGCGAGATCAACATGGGCGCGACGGCGATCGGCACAGGGATAACTGCCACACGCGGTTACGCCGAGTCAGTGCGAAGTCATCTCTCGAACATCACGGGCCTCGAGCTCATTACTGCGCCCGACCTCATCGAAGCGACTTCGGATACCGGCGTCTTCGTTCAGCTCTCCGGCGTTGTGAAGCGGTGCGCGGTCAAGCTGTCGAAGATCTGCAACGATCTCCGGCTTCTCAGCTCGGGTCCCCGCGCAGGGTTTGGTGAGATCAACCTTCCGCCGATGCAGCCGGGCTCTTCCATCATGCCGGGCAAGGTGAACCCCGTCATCCCGGAGGTGGTGAACGAGGTCTGCTTCGAGATTATCGGGGGAGACGTCACTGTGACGATGGCCGCTGAGTCAGGCCAGCTGCAGCTCAATGTGTTCGAGCCGGTGATCGCGTACCGGCTTCTCACCGGGATGATCATGCTGTCGCGGGCATGCGAGGTGCTGCGCACCCGCTGCGTCGAGGGCATCACTGCCAACGCGGAGCGGATGCGTCATTTCGTCGAGCATTCCATCGGAATCGTTACCGCACTCGTGCCGATTCTCGGGTACGAAACGGCGACGGAGATCGCGAAGGAAGCTCTGGATTCAGGCCGGGGGGTTTACGATCTCGTGCTCGCGGCGGAACTGATGACGAGAGAGGAGCTGGACCACGCGCTGGATCCGGAAGCCATGACAGAACCGCAGTAGAAGTTCAGCTTTGTACCGCCTCCCGATGCACCTCTCGCCGCGTTAGCTTTTAGCTGCTTTTCCACCCGTGGAGCGCTCGGTTGAATCCCGCTGAGCGCTCCTGCAACGATGGCTGCAAAGGAATCGAATGAAAGGCAATTCCCGCAAGCGCGGGCTCGCGTCCCTGTGCGTGATGGCACTGCTGATGGTCGCTGTCGCCGCCTGCGCAACGGAATATCCCAATACGACGTTCCGCCCCCATTCGGAGCTCGGCCGCTGGATCGACAACCTTTGGGACCGGCTGCTGCTCCTTGGAACGATAGTGTTCGTTCTGGTGGAGGCGGCGTTGATCTTCGTGATCTTCCGTTATCGCCGCCGTCCGAACGACACAGCCACTCCGCCCCAGACACACGGCCACGCTGTGCTCGAAGTAGTGTGGACCATGATTCCAGCGTTCATCCTGCTCTTCATTGCCGTACCGACAGTCCAGACGATCTTCAAGACACAGGCACGTGTTGCGGCGGGTGCTCTCGAGATCGAAGTGATCGGCCACCAGTGGTGGTGGGAGTTCCGGTACCCGGAGTACAACGTCGTCACCGCCAACGAGATCTACATCCCGACGGGACGCACCGTGAACTTCAAGATGACCTCTCAGGACGTCATCCATTCGTTCTGGATTCCCCAGCTGGCGGGAAAGCGGGACGTCATGGCGAACCGGACGAATTACATCTGGTTCACGCCCGATTCCACTCTCGGACCTGCCGTCTGGAACGGGTTCTGTACGGAGTACTGCGGCGCATCGCATGCGAAGATGCGCTTTCGTGTGTTCACCGTGAAGCCCGACCAGTTCGCCAGCTGGATTGCCGGACAGCAAGGCACGGCACGCGTTGGAGCAACCGCAGGCGCCACACGCCCGATGCTCACTCCGTTCGGGGGACAGCGGGAGTTCAAGACCTCCGGGATCGGACCCGAGGGGGGCTCGCAGCCGGCGGTCGAACGACCGGTCAACGCGCCTGTTCCCGGTGCTGAGGTCTTGCGCGCACCATCACCCGCAACTGGAGTCGCGAGCGCCAGCATGGCGAGCCTCGCTCCGGGTTACACCTTTCCTGCGAATCGCCCTGAGTTCGAGTACGCCAGGCCGCATACACCAATCGACGGGTCGCTCAAGTTCACTCCGGGCCTTACCGGAAACGCGGCACGCGGGCAGCAGGTGTACAGCTCCGCCGCATGTATCGGCTGCCACGCGATCTACGGCAATCCGATGTCGATGGGGATGACAGGTCCGAATCTCACGCACTTTGGCTCGCGGTCCACCATCGGCGCTGGAAGCTTTCCCAATACGCCTGCCTACCTCGCGCTCTGGATCAAGAACGCGCGAAAGATGAAGCCCGGCATCCTGATGCCGACGCTCGGAAAGGGCGAGTACGATCCGCAGCTCAAGACCAAGGTAACCGCGGGTGGGCTCGACGATCAGCAGATAGCTGATATCGTCGCCTATCTCACGTCGTTGAAGTAAGAGGAATTACGAGAATGGCCACGACAGCTGTGCCCGCTCACGCAGCGCCCGGCGCTAAGGCAGCTTACGACGAGCGCTCCGGGATATGGAGCTGGCTCACTACAGTCGATCACAAGCGGATCGGAGTGCTGTACCTCTATACCGCACTTTCGTTTTTCATTATCGGCGGGCTCGAGGCGGTCATCATGCGCGCCCAGCTGCAGGGGCCGAACGGCCGGCTGGTATCCGCCGAGATGTTCAACCAGCTCTTCACGATGCACGGCACGACGATGGTATTTCTCGCCATCATGCCCCTGTCCGCCGCGTTCTTCAACTTTCTCATCCCTCTCCAGATCGGCGCGCGCGATGTCGCGTTTCCACGGCTCAACGCATTCAGCTACTGGGTTTACCTGTTCGGCGGAATCTTCATCACTGTTCCGATTCTGTTCCAGGTAGCGCCAAACGGAGGCTGGTTCGGCTACACTCCGCTCACAACGAGACCGTTTTCACCTGGAATCAACATCGACTTCTGGGTGATCGGCCTTCAGATCCTCGGTGTCTCCTCACTGGCGGCGGCGTTCAACTTCATCACCACAATCATCAACATGCGAGCGCCCGGGATGACGCTGATGCGCATGCCGATGTTCACATGGATGTCGTTCGTCGTCCAGTTCCTGCTCATTCTGGCATTCCCCGTAATCACGATCGCGCTCGTCTTCCTTCT
>DATAIM010000425.1:0-13618 GCA_036262655.1 Gemmatimonadaceae bacterium
ATCGGATCCAATCGCGGATGAACCCGCAGCATGATAAGTCCGGAAGCACCTTCCCCGATGGCTGTCTCGAGCCACCGAAACGCTTCATCGACGTCGCCAAGGCTCGCGTGAATGGCGGCAATTCCCCAGGCTGATACCACCCGCGTTGACCGGGCCTCCAGCAACTCGTTCAGAATTTTTCGGGCTTCCGCCTCGTTTCCTGCCGCTGCTTCCAGATGCGCAAGCGCGAACGACGGCCCCACCAGTCCACCCGACAAAGCCCGCGCTTCGTTGATCTTGGCGCGAGCCTCGTCGAACCTGCCGAGGGCCTCGAGGGAGCGCGCAATCTCCGTGTGCGTTGCGTCCAGACGCGAGTCGATCTCGAGTGACAGGCGGTAAGCGAGCAGCGACTTCTCGAATTCGCGATTGTAATAGTACACGTCACCGACGGTGTTCTGGTTGAATACCGAGAGTGGATCGAGTGCGATCCCCTTCTGAGCCTCCGGCAATGCCTCGTCGAAGCGCTCGAGCGAGATCAGTGCGCGCGCAAGAATATTATGCGACAAGGCATGACCCGGATTCGACTGCATCGCTTTGCGGAGCGACGCTACTCCCTCGTGAAGGTGTCCCGTGTACACCTGGATGATCCCGAGTGACGCCCTCGCATCACCGAGCAGAGGATCGATCTCGAGCGCTCGCTTTGCCGCAGCGATGGCCTCCCCGGCCGCTTCGGCGTATGGCGCCAGCCCGCGCATCGCGCGAACTGTGTGGCAATCGGCCAGCGCCGACCATGCGAGCGCAAAGTTCGGGTCGATCGCCAGCGCCCGTCTTGCGTGCCGCAAGCCGAGGTCGATTCCCTCGCGGGATCCGGTCTGCCATGAGTGCCTGCTTTTCAGAAACTCGTCGTACGCTTCGCGGTTTATCGCCTGAGGCACCGAGCCGAGATTGCTTTTCTCGTGGGGCGTGAGCTGCACTGCGATTTCTCTCGCGACAGTTTGAGCGAGCTCTGACTGAAGCCTGAGAACATCCTCGACATCGCGGTCGAAGCTGCTCGACCATAGCGTTTCCTCGTCGCGCGCACGGATCAGCTGGACGTTCACCCTCACGCGGTTTCCAATGAGAAGTGCTGAGCCCTCGAGCACCGCGTCAACATTGAGCTCGCGCGCGACTTCGGGAAGTGACAACGTCGTATCCCTGTATTTCATCGCCGACGTTCGGGAGATGACACGCAGCGCCTTGATGCGCGAAAGATCGGAGATGATCGCCTCGGTCATGCCTCCGACGAAGTACTCCTGCGCCGGATCCCCGGAGACGTTGCGAAGCGGAAGAACCGCCATCGCACGTATCACCGGTCGAGCCGGCTGCCTCATCTCATCTGTGCGAGTGCCTTCGAGAAGACGCCGAAGGGTTGCCGCCACGTCGTCCGCAGAAGCTGGACGATGGGCCGGATCCTTCCGCATGCACTCTTCGATCAGCGCCTCCAGAGCCTCGGGGATCTCCGGACGAAGTGATCGTACCGATGGAGCTGCATTGTTGATGATCGCGAACATCAGGGCTTCGGGACGATCCTTGATGAACGGCAGCCGTCCCGTGGCCATCTCGAACAGCATCACGCCGAAAGAATAGATGTCTGCGCGGGCATCATCCGCGTCACCGAACAGCTGCTCGGGAGACATGTAAGGGACCGAGCCAAGCGCCATTCCCGCCTGTGTGATTCGCTGAACGTCTTCTCCACCGCCCAGCATCAGAGCGACCCCGAAATCGAGGATCTTCGGATGATCCTGCCCGCTGATCACCACATTGCCGGGTTTGAGATCGCGATGCAGAAAACCGGATCGGTGCGCGCTTTGCAGCCCCTCGGCGATCGCCAGCCCGTAGCGCAGCAGGTCTTCCACCGGAAGCGGGCCGCGTGCCAGACGCGACGCGAGCGTGCCGCCCGGCACGTACTCCATGACGAGGAAATCGCAGCCGTCGATTGAATCGAAATCGAATATCGTGGCTACGCCGGGATGTGAAAGGCGCGAAAGCACCAGCGCCTCCCGGCGAAATCTTGCGCGCGATCGCTCGTCACCTGCCCGATGCAGCAGCTTGACGGCGACATCGCGATCGAGATTCGCGTCTTTCGCCCTCCATACCTGCCCCATTCCGCCGGCACCGATCCTCTCCACCAGGCGGTACCGGCCCAGTCTGCTCCCGGGGGCGAAGCTGCTAATGGTCGCGAGTGGATCGTCGATCGTGGGGCGCTCCTCGTCTGTCGTCGGCCTTGGAAAGCTATCTGACGAAGGGACTCGGAGCCACCAACATGGCATCGATGCGAGAGAGATTTCCTTCGAGTAGCGGCAACAGCGGGGAGGCATCACTAGCAGTACAAGCTCGCGCGGGCGCACTCCACCTCGTTCGAGGGCTGGGCGAACCGCCATATCGTGTGCGCGGCACGCTGCTTTGACCTCGACCGATTACCTTGGTCCGATGACACGCGCCCGTCCATTTGCGGTTCTGTTCGACCTCGACGGCACGCTAATCGATTCCATCGGTCTTCTGCTTGAATGCGTCAGGCACACGTTCGAGAGTCGAACCCCTGCTCCGACTGACGCCGAATGGATCGCCGGTATTGGCACTCCGCTTCGGAAGCAGCTTGCGCCGTACGTCACATCGGACGCCGAGGCCGAAGGGCTCATCGCCCGGTACCGCGCATTCCAGCGATTGCATCACGATCGGCTAACCGCAGCATATCCCGGCGTGGTCGATACGCTCACCGAGCTCGACCGGCGAGGTCACCCCATGGGAGTCGTGACCAGCAAGAGCAACGAGATGATGAACATGGGCCTCGAGCATGTTGGTCTCGACCGTTTCATGAAGACGAAAATCGGCATGGATTCATGCACGATCCACAAGCCCGATCCATTTCCCGTTCGGCTCGCGCTCGACGAGCTGGGGTATTCGCCGCGTGAGGCTGTGTTCGTAGGAGACTCTCCACATGACATTCAGTCCGGGAACGCGGCGGGAGTGGTGTCCATTGCTGCGCTGTGGGGCCCGTTTACGAGAGCCCAACTCGAGCCTTCGCGTCCCCGGCTGTTTCTCGAGCGGATCACCGATCTGCCGGCGATCGTCCAGACAGTGGAAGAGACTTGCACAAAATGATGGTCGGCGGTGTATAATCCCGCCTGAACCCCCCCACATCGGAGTGCTGATGGGCGTTTCTTTCCCAGCTGGAACCATAGTCCGCACAGGCAGAGAGCGCGCGACGCTCGTTCGCCGTACATATGCCCTCGTCTTTGTGAGTGTCCTCTTTACGATCGCCGGATCGATGTTCGCACTGTCTCAAACGGCACTGCTCCAGGCGATCGCGGCCCATCCGTGGCTGACGATGTTCGCTACATTTGCCCCGCTGCTCGTGCTGATGCCGGCGCGGCAGGTTTTTCCGGCAAACGTCGGACTTCTGCTGCTGTTTTCGACCGTTATGGGGTTCGCGATATCCCCGGCACTCTATGTCTACGGACAGCAACAGCCAGGGTTGATCACACAGGCGGCGATGCTCACGATCGGAGCGTTCGGGGTCCTCACCGCCTACGCATTCACCTCCCGCCGCGATTTCAGTGCATGGGGAAGTTTCTTCAGCGTCGGGCTCTGGGTCCTTATCGGCACCTCGCTGCTCAATCTTTACTTCCGTAATCCGGCAATGGATTTGTGGCTCGCCGGAGTAACGGTACTTGTCTTCAGTGGGCTCTTGATCTTCGACACCTGGCGCCTTCGAAACGTGTATGGACCGGACGATTACGTTTCAGCTGCTGTCGCGATATATCTGGACCTCCTCAACCTCTTCATGGCCATCCTCCGCATTTTCGGGGGCCGCCGGAACTAAACGCCTCCGGCGGCACAGCACCTGGTCGCTACGCCCAGTGGCAGTTCCACGGGGCCGACACGTATCCACCTGTGTACGTTGACGGATAGGCACCGGGACGAACGCTCGTCGACCCCATGAGCTCCGCAGCGACTCCGTTTTCACGCACCCTGACCACCACCAGCGCCCCGGCCGTCGCGGCGCGTACGCCGGCTGCAGAGAAACTGATCTCGAAGTCGCCGTAGATCTCGCGAAAGAGGTCGATTGACTCACCGGGCCGCACCCCTCGTACAGCATCGCAGCTGATGGCGACAGCGAGCTCGGGAATAACGAGATCCAGGCCTGTTACCTCCCCTCCGGCAGAGGTGGCCGGTGCTGTGATGCGTACCAGAGGCGCGTATAGCCACCCTCCCTGCTCGCCGACCTCGATCACGCTGAACGATTCGATCCTGAGCTGCCCCGTCGCCTCCGGCCGGGCACTGACAGTGAACGTTCTCGATGCCGACACGCCCTCGACCGTTGCCGTGATCGTAACCGTCCCGGCGCTCAGCGCGAAGACAGATGCCTCATTGTCTCGTATGAAGACCGACGCAATCCGGTCATTGCTGGTCGTCCACGTTACCCTACGCCCATATAGACGGCCTCCTTTCGAGTCGCTCGCCGTGGCCGAGAGGTGTCGCACTGCCCCCAGTACGAGAATGGGCGCTTCGCCGTCGATGAGATTGACCTGCGCCACGGGCGCATAGACCCCGAGGGACTGATCCACTCCCGTGAGGGAATCGTGGCAGGCCGCCAGCAGCATCATCATCCCGGCAAATGCAGGCAGGCAGGTTCCCCGATTCCCGTCCCCGCGGAGTAACGTTCGATGTGACATGCGCACCTCGAAATTGGAGTTTCGGGGAATTTTGCGGCGGTGCGTGAGTTGGGCGTGAGTTGACCGTCTCCCCGAGCCGTGAATCACTGACTTTTTGTATTATTCGAAGCCTTTTTGCGCCCAACCTTTACCTCTTGACCTGGAGACCGCGTACTCATGTTCGCGATGACCCGCAACGCCGCCCGACTTCTGATCCCCATCGTCGCAACCGCGTCAGGCGCGAAAATCCTTCATGCGCAGGGAGATCCGTCCCAGGTCCCAGTCAAGGTGACGAGAGTTTCGGGCGGGGTGTACATGCTCGAGGGCGCGGGGGGCAACATCGGCCTTTCGGTGGGCAGCGACGATGCTTTCATGGTGGACGATCAGCTGGCACCGCTGACGGCCAAAATCAAAGCGGCGATCGCGACCGTCACGCCCAGGCCGGTCCGCTTTCTCCTCAATACCCACTGGCATCCGGATCACACGGGCGGGAATGAGAACATGGCCGGCGGCGGCGCGATCATACTCGCCCACGAAAATGTCCGCCGCCGGTTGAGTACCGAGCAGTTTATCGCCGCTCTCGATGCAAAAATCCCGGCATCGCCGCGCGGCGCGCTCCCCGTCCTGACTTTCCCTGATTCAATCACGCTCTTCCTGAACGATGACAGTGTTCGCGCGGTGCACGTGAGGAGGGCGCACACGGATGGCGACGTCCTCGTGTATTTCCAGAAAGCAAATGTCGTTCATATGGGAGACACCTTCTTCAACGGTGGCTACCCTCTCGTGGACCTGTCGAGCGGCGGATCGATACGTGGTACCATTGCAGCCGTCGATCGCGCGCTCGCGACTACCAATGCTCAGACACGCTTCATTCCCGGTCATGGTCCGCTGGGGAACCGCGCTGAGCTCGTCACCTATCGCAACGTGCTGAAAACCATCGCTGACCGCGTCGCCAGGATGGTCGCGCAGAACCGCAGCCTTAAGGAGGTGCTCGCCGCAAAGCCGTCCGCGGAGTACGACGCCAGCTGGGGTAAAGCATTCGTAAATCCGGATCAGTTCGTCACCGCCGTCTACTCCAGCCTCACAGCCTCCGGAAGGAAACCGGGCAGATAGTGGGCGCTATGCGGGCGCGGCGCCGTCGTCGCGCGAATCTTCCGTTGCAGTCTCGGAATCGATTGACCGGGCCAGCTCGAGATCGCTCTGGGTAATACCCCCGGCGTCGTGAGTGCTCAGCGTAAGCGTCACGCGCGAGTAGCGAATATCGATGTCGGGGTGATGATTTGCGGCCTCCGCCTCACCCGCAACCCGATTCACGAACCCGATCGCCTCGGCGAATGTGCGGAACGCGTAGGTCCGCGTCAGCATATCGCCGCGGCGCGACCAGCCGGGGAGGCTGCCCAGCCCGCGCTGAATCGCTATGTCGGATAGCAGCTCAGCCATCACTCGTCCTCGCAGTTTGAATCATGTTCCTCTCCGAGCGCTAAGATAGCGCCAAATATCGCGCTCGCGCTGGTTTCGGTGTATCTTCGGGTCAGGCATGAAGTTCGCACCCTTGGAGGGTCACGCGGGGAGGAACGATGGCTGCACGGAGGTCGCGACACAAAAAGACATTGGCGAGACAGGAACCCCTGTTCGGCGCAGCCTACGAGCGTGCGTCGCGGATGCTTCCAGCTATCGGCCAGCAAAAAGACATTCGCTATTACTCGACGTTCGCCAGGAACGTGCTGAACGGACCCGAGGTCACCCGAATGGGGTTCTGGTCCATCAATCCGTATGTCGGCTGCGCTTTCGGCTGCGCCTATTGCTACGCTCGCTACACTCACCGGTACGTGATGGAGCGCGCCGCAACTGATGACCGGATGGAGAATGTGCTGCACGAGCGGTTTGAAGAAATGCCGCCGTGGCTCGCATTCGAGAGAAATATCTTCGTCAAGCAGAATGCGCCCGAGGTTCTGGCGCGCACGCTTCGTCAGGGCAGCGACAGGCACCTTGCTCTCCTCGACGGTGAGACGATCGTGATCGGCACCGCCACTGATCCATATCAACCGGCTGAAAGGAGATTCCGTGTCACACGCCGTATTCTCGAAGTGCTCGCCGAACATCCCGGCTTGAGCGTCTGCATCATATCGAAGAGCCCGCTCATTACGCGCGACATCGATCTCCTCTCGCGCATCAATAGGATCTCCGACTTATCGGTTCACATTTCGCTGATCACCCTCAAGAGGGATCTTGCGCGTCGGCTGGAGCCAAGGTCCCCGACTCCGGAAGCGAGAGTGCGTGCGCTTGCGCGCCTTCGTGAAGCGGGAATCGATGCAGGGATCAACTGTATGCCGGTGCTTCCGGGGATCACAGACAATCCGTCGGATCTCGAGGCGCTGGTGAAGCGCGTCTCCGAAATCGGCGCGACGTACGTCGGGGCGTGCGCTCTGCGCCTTCGCGCGACGGCACGTAACCGCTACCTGCCGTTTATCGCGAAGGAGTTTCCCCACCTGGAGGAGCGCTACCGCAACACGTACGCGTACAGCATTCACGCGGGGGAAAAATACCGCGAAGGGCTCGCGAAATTTTTTGAGAAAACCTGCGCGAAGTACAAAGTGGCCGGATGGAGCAGAATGCACGACGACGAAGAAGGGGACGAGGCGCATGAGCAGCACCCCATCCCCCCTCAGCAGCTTACGCTGCCATTCGACTCCTGGTGATTGGCCGCAGCATCTCGCTGCGACCACCACGGCACTTTCCGTTACTCTTCCGTGCCTGAGCCCTGGATGTCCGTCGAGCCGTAGCCGACATCCATCGCGACGAGAACTGCACCGGGAGTTGCGGCGACACCCATCTTCTTCGCGCAGCGCCGGACGGCAGTGCGAGTCGCTGCATCATAACGTCCGGTTACATGCGCGAGTCCGCACTTCCGGTCTCTCAGCTCCTGCTGAAGCGCAAGGAACTGCGCTCCGGTCAGTCCTGCGGCGCCCTTTGATGTCGGGCATCCCCACGGGCAAGTCGTCCCGTCCGAAGGCGGTACGGGCTTCGCTTCGAGGCTTGAATCCTTTGGTGCCTTCGACACCGTCGTCGACGACGAACTCGTTGTCGACGCCATTGGCGCCGGTGCGGGAGCCGCAGGCGCCGGCTCCGTCGTCGCGGGCGGAGTCGTGGTGTCCTTCTTCGTGGTATCTGTCGGTGTCTGCGCACCGGCAATTACGGGCAGCATTACCAAACCTGCGGCTACAGCCAGCATCCTGAGCTTCATCATCCCTCCCTTCGAGTGAACTGGAAGTCCGTCCTGAAGCCGGGAAGATTGCAAAGGGCAGGCCGGGAAAGCAAAAACGTCAGTCTCGCGGAAATTCGCGAAACCGACGCTCGCTCGAGCTTTACCTCGTGAAATCAGCGGACCATCATGAATCCGATTGCTGCTCCGACGGCAAGAACGATCAGCCCGCCGACGACCGCCACTGACTTGCTCAACGCCGCGCGCGGCTCCTCGACAGGCACTACCGCCGGCCTTTCAGGGAGTGAGCTCAGGATTTTGCTTTGCACATGGATCGGCGTATGCCGCTTCCGAAGAGTCTCCGCTTCGGAATTTATGCGAGCCCAGAGATCCGCGGTCTCCTGCTCGTCAGGGGTCGCGAGACCTTCTCGCGGCTGCTCTCCATCGAGCCACGCCTGAACCGCCGGCGTCGCAGGAGGAGTCTTACGATGAACTGGCTTCTCAGGGGCAGGTGTGTCCGGCATCTCGTCGCTCATGCGTACTTTTCCTCGAGTAATGCCTGGAGCGCTTCACGCGCCCGGTGAACACGCATCTTCAGTGCTCCGACGGTCGTTTCGAGAAGAACAGCCATCTCTTCATACGAGCGTCCTTCAACGTGCTTCATCACAAACGCTTCACGAAGTGACTCCGGCAGCCGGGCAAGCGCATACTCGAGATCCGTGCGGAGCTCGTTGCGGTCCATCTCCTCTTCCGGCGTCGAGAACGACGACGGCTGATCGTCCTCCTCGTAACTCACGTGCGTTCGTCGGATGTTCTTCAGCCAGTCCTTGCACGAGTTCGCAACGATTCTGAATACCCACGCATCGAATCGTCCGCGCACTTCCCCCAGGTGCTGATACGCCTTGATGAAGCTGGCCTGCAGAATATCCTCGGCCACATCAGGACTGCCGGTCATGCCGAGTGCGTGCCGGTAGAGCGGATCGCTATAGCGCTGAATGAGAACGCCGAACGCATCCTTCGATCCGGCAAGGACCTGAGTGATGATTTCCTGGTCCGCTTCGGCCTGGTCGAGGTCGGGGGCCCGCGGCGCGGTTGTAGTCACGGCAGCTATACTAAAACGTTTGTACTGATCATGATAGACTGAGACTTATGCCGCCATCATTCCCGGTCAGCCAGTCCCGGAGAGTGGAACGCTCGTCGCGCGAAGCCGCCATTCGCTATGCAAATGCTCGCCAGCCAAGCGTTCGAATCTCCGCGCCGTGCTCATCGAGTCGCGGAGGCGGAAGCCGCACGGTCCCGGGAACACTCGGCGGAATACCAGTGACAGGTGATGCGGCCGCCTCGCGCAACGATTCGAGCACACTCTTTACGATTCCCGCCGGCACTCGGGCGCGATGGAAACGTTCGATCCAGTGGGCAGCGGAACGGGAACGAAGTTTTTCGGCGCTTGCAGCGACGATCCGGTCACGCTGAGCAAGCCGCCCCGCGTTAGTGTCGAGGTGGGGGTCAGCCGAAAGCTCGTCGAGACCTGCCGCAGCAGCGAACGACTGCCACTGTCGATCAGTTCCCACTCCAACGACAATCGCTCGATCAGCTGCCTGAAAAAGCTGGTAAGGCACAAGGTTGGGATGCTGATTTCCCCATCGCCTCGCCTCCCGGCCCGTCACGAGTGAATTCTGCCCGACGTTGATCAGCGCCGCACGCGCGCTCTCCACAAGCGAAATGTGGATCCGCCGCTCACTGGCTGGAACCGGCGCTGCAGACAACCCCCGCGACGCGAGAGCTGCAAGAACCGCGATTGCCGCATCCTTCCCCGCGATGATGTCGGCAAGCGCGACGCCCACTCGCATCGGCTCACCGCCCGGATCGCCGGTGATCGACATCCACCCGCTCTCCGCCTGAACGACAAGGTCGTAACCAATTCTCTCGCTGTCTTCGCCAAACCCGGTGATGGTGCACCAGATCAAACGTGAGTTGGACTCGAGCACCTCCCCGGGCACAATCCTGCGTCGCTCGAGCGTGCCCGAACGGAAATTGTCGATTACCACATCCGCCCCAGCGGCGAGATTCAGCAGGAATGCCCTGTCGCGCTCCTCATCGATGTCCAGAACGATGCTCTTCTTGTTCCGATTGACAGAGAGGTAGTAGGCACTCTCGCCACGCTCGTCGAACGGAGGACCCCACCCCCGGGTGTCATCACCGGTGCGTGGCTTCTCGACTTTGAGGACGGCGGCTCCAAGGTCACCCAATATCATTGTAGCGAGCGGGCCGGCGAGGACGCGCGAAAGATCAAGGATTTTTATGGAATTGAGCATATTTTGTCTTGATACTGCTCCCTTAGCGTCGCTTAAACTACTTTTACTCCTTGTTCGACAACTCGGTGCCGCACCTTCGGCACAACCTCATCCTTACTTGTTTTAGTCACGGAAAATCATATACTTACCGCCGTTTCCAGCCTACCCCGCCGCCTTGAGTCCCAGAACGCGATCCACGGCGGGAGCCCCACCGGTACAAACAAGAACGTCGACAACATAGTGAGGAGCGTCTGATGGCTGAGAACGACAAATCGTCCGAGCCCGCGGCCCCTGCCCCCCCCGCCGAGGGTGCGCCGCCGACGCCACCGAAGCGGAGTCCGGGTCACCGAGGCGCGGACGTCAAGGACACAGTCGCCGAAATGGCGGCAAAAGCCCATGAGATAAGCCTCGAGGCCGGCAGCAAGATGGCCGCCGCCATGAAGGATGTCGTAAATGCCGCAGCCGGGTTGAGCGGTTTTGTGATCGAGAGCGCCCGCGATCTCGTACAGTATATGGTTCGCCGCGGTCAGATGACGCAGGAAGAGGCGGACAAGCTGATCCGTCAGGTAGAGGAGCATCAACCGAAGCGAAAGCCGGTCACTCCCCTCCCTGCTGCGCAAAAACAGAGCGAGGCGGCTCATTCAAGCCGCCCGCCAACCGGCCCTGCCCCCTCGCCAGTTCACCTGGCGCCTTCAGGAGGGAGTGGTGGAAGCACTCAGAAGCCTGCCACGAGGATACCGCTGAAGCCGGCCACGAAGCAGGCAGCACCCGCGCGTCCCGCGAAGACTGCTGTGAAAAAAGCCAGCCCGTCGGCCAAAAAGCCCGCCGTAAAGAAGCCAGCCGCGAAAAAGCCTGCCGCAAAAAAACCCGCCGCCAGAAAGCCTGCTCCCAGGAAGCCTGCCCCAAGGCCTGCTGCGAAGAAAGGAAAAGCAAAGTCCAAAGGCAGATAGTACCGTACAGCCGCACGGGCTGCGCGCGATTGACGGAACGCTGATGGAGATCCCCCGCGGCGACGCGGTGACGCTGACCCAGGCGCTCACCCGGATCGACTCCCGGAACCCCGTGCTGACCCCGGGCGCTCCAGGCGAGAGCAACATCGCGGCGACTCTCGCTGTGATACTTGAGCGTTGGGGATTCGACGTTGAATTATCGAACGCAGTCCCCGGCAGACCCAATCTCGTAGCGCGGCTGGGGCCTGCCGCCGCACCAGCAATATTGTTCGCCGGTCACCTCGACACTGTGGACGTTGAGGGCATGACTCACGATCCATTCGACGGCAGGATCGTTGATGGCAGGATATACGGCCGCGGTTCCACGGACATGAAATCGGGAGTCGCCGCAATGTGCGCCGCGGCTGCCATCGCCTATGATCGATGCGGCGGCAACCCGTCACGCCAGCTGGTGATCGCCGCTGTCGCCGATGAGGAATATGAAAGTGTCGGGATGACTGCACTGATCGACAGCGGCATCTCCGCAGAGTGGGCGATCCTAACCGAGCCAACGCGTCTGTCGATCTGTCCGGCGCACCGTGGATTTGTGTGGGCAGAGCTCGATTTCACCGGCCGCGCCGCCCACGGCAGCCGCTATGACGTGGGCATCGATGCCATCACTCATGCTGGTCTCGTGATCGCGGAGCTGGACGAGCTCGAGCGTGTCGGTCTGCGAGACCGGTCTCATCCGCTGCTTGGGCGCGCTTCTCTGCATGCATCGACGATCGCGGGCGGCATCGGCATCTCGACGTATCCCGACAAATGTCTCCTCTCAGTAGAGCGGCGCACCATTCCGGGTGAAACTCCCTCAAGCGTTCTACGCGAGATCGAATCCGCCTGTGAGCGTGCGCGCGCCACGAGACCGGAGATCTCCGTGGCGGTTAGATTGACCGGTGCCCAGCTGCCGAGCGATGTGGCGGTAGATGCGCCGGTCGTCACGGCGGTGGCAGGCGCGCTGGCGGCCGAAAATCTGCCGGTAACGATCGAAGGGTTGAGCGCCTGGACGGACGCTGCGCTCCTCAACGAAGCGGGAATTCCCGCAATCTGCTTCGGGCCGGGAGACATCGCGCTCGCGCACGCGGCGGAGGAGTATGTAAAGGTGGACGAGATCGAGAGCGCGACGACCGTGCTGACCCGCATCGCCACCGACTGGATGATGGAGAGATGGTGAAGCAACTGACGCACAGGCAGTACGACGCGCTGGAAAGCGCTGTCGTTCATGGAAAGCGGGTTTCGGTATATCGCCGCGGAACCGAGTACGTCGGTGTCCCGCAAAGGATTTTCTCGGACGGTCCGCGCGAAGCGGTCGTGATACTGCATCCTACCACCGGCGAAGAGATCACCATTCATCTCGATGACATCGAACGGCTCGAGGTTGTTACGCAGTGAACTTCGACCTGTTCGACAGCGACTCCACGAATTCACCCGAACGAAAATCAGGTGCGCCGCAAGAGGCCTTTGCAAGAGCCGCCAGAACCCGGAGCGCGAAGCGGTCGGTGGATCAAGGAGCGATCGTGGCGATATACGCCGACGAATCGTGTCTCGGGAACGGTCGCGAAGGGAGTAACCCCGGGGGTGCCGGCGGAGTGATTGAGCTGATGGACTCGGGAAATCTCGTGAGGTGGGACTACTGGGTGTCGGAGCCCGCAACAACAAACAATCGCATGGCGCTCCGCTCCGTCATTGAAGCGTTCGGCGAGCTTTCGCGCATGCGGCGCGTGTTTCGCGTCGTCTTCACGAGTGACTCGAAATACATCGTCGAAGGTATGCGATCATGGGTGGCCGGTTGGATCGCAAGAGGGTGGCGGCGAAAGGGAGGCCCTATCGAGAACCTCACCCTCTGGAAGCAAGCCGTCGCGGCGACCGAGCCGTTCGAGTGTCAGTGGAACTGGGTTCGCGGTCACAATGGGCAGCCGCAGAATGAATACGCAAATCATCTCGCGACGCGCGCAGCGGCGGAACAATCGAGCTCCGAGGGTTTACGTCCCTCTGAGTTCGAGAGCTGGCTCGCCGAAGGTACGAGAGCGCAGAACGGATACCGGGAGACGGCCCCCTTCCCGGAACCCGGGACATTCACGCCGAGCCCGAGACAATGGACGATCTAGACCGGATATTTCATCGACTCGTCAGCAACATCAGGCACCGGCACTCCGAGTACCTGACGATGCCCTTCACGGTGCAGGAGCTTTACGAGACTCTCATTCCGTATCGGCATCACCGCCGCGAGCTGGGGATCGAGACGAATCAGGATTACGAGATCGCGATGACGCGGCTGCTGTCGGGTGAGCGCGACTATCTCCTCACCGATCAGGGGATGCGCGAAAAGCTGAAAACCGAGCTCGAGTCACGCGACATGGATACCGGCGCGTTCAGGGAATTCGCCACGTCAAGAGTTTCACTCGCACCCGAAGGACTCCGTAGAATTCGCGCGCTTACCGCCTCGAGTACCGAGGCGGGCTC
>DATAIM010000426.1:0-3764 GCA_036262655.1 Gemmatimonadaceae bacterium
CATCCAGCGGGATCTGTCGACGCGCGGCCGGCCACTGGGAGAGATCATCGACCAGTATCTGTCGACGGTGCAGCCAATGCACCTCCAATTCGTCGAGCCGAGCAAGCGCTACGCGGATATCATCGTCCCGCGGGGCGGCCATAATTCGATCGCAATCGAGATGATAGTCGCCAAGATCAGACAGCGACTGGGTTACTCCGCCTCGGGCCTCACCTTGCGATAGGAATCGGCCGCCATTCTCAGGGCCAGCAGCGCCGATGCTTCAATCTCGAAGCTCATCGCGAGCTCGGCCAGCCGGTTCCGCGACTGGCGGCCAACCCGTCGCGACATTCCGTCACAGCTGGCATGCCTGCGAATGTATTCCTTGCTCGCATGCCACAACATGTTCGCCTTGTGCCACCACTCTTCATCGGGCCCGACTTTCGTGTGCCCCTTTGCCTGCTCGTAGCCGAGGATCGCGTCGCCGAGATAATCGTCACAGAGGTAGGCCATCTCGAGAGCCGAGCGTTGCTCCTCATCGGGCGCGCTGCGCTCGACCAGGCGCGCGTGGCGGGTATGCTGCCGGTGGCACTCGGAGGCCGCGCGATATAGCGCGTCGGCAGTAAGTGCGAGTGACCGGGCGCGGGCCGGCATTAGCGCACCAGCCTGAACAAACTGTGCATGAAGCTCTCGCCCGAGGACGGATGTCGACGGTCTATTTCCTCGATCAGCTCGAGCTCGCCCTTGTCGAGCCATATCCCCGAGCACTCGCTGCACTGGTCGACCTTCACACCGTTGTGGTCGCTCTCCGACAGATCGCAACCGCACTTCGGGCACTTGTTGTAGTGAGCGCTGCGTTCCTGCTTTTTCCTTTCTTCGTCGAGCTTCGCGCGTCGCTCCCTCATCAGATCGGCGTCGAGCCGAACGAAATACTCGTCTTCGTTTCTGCTTGGTTTTTCCTCGATCGCCATCACATCCACTCGTCGCAGGAGAGCGCCCGCGCCACGTTGCAGGGGCTATGTCGCCGAAGTATTATCTGTCCGGCAGACAAACGGAAGTGCGGCCGCCGCTCCCGAATGATGGCGATCCCACCTGCGCGTACCAGCGGGAGTGACTGTTGGGAAACACGAAGTCCTCGTACCGATTCCATTGCGAGATGGAAGGATTTCCTGAGTTTCTCCGGCGGGAATGGCGAGCCATCGCCATCTGCGGAGGAGCGTTCTGCGCAGCCATGTTCGCCGCCATAGTCTTTGTCGAGCCGTCCTTCTTCTACTCGAGGCTCTCGACAGACCCTCTCAACTATTTCCTCAAGGCGAAGCAATTCGCGGAAGCGGGAAACACGGCGGCTACGCGGGCAGTGAACGCACCGCCATTTCCATATTCAGCGATGCCGGGCGTGCTGCGGTCGCCGTTCATTGTGCTTTTCGAGGACTTCGATGATCAGCTGCGAGGGATGCAGGTGCTCAATACGATCATCGTTGGCGCTCTGGGCCTTTTGTCCGCTTACGTTTTCTCGTGGGTGCACCCGCGTCCGCGGCATCGATACGTGATCGCGTTCTCGTTCGCTTTCATGCTCCTCAGCCCGGTGTGGGTGGCGAACGTATTCCTGCCGCTCGCTGACGCTCCCTTTGCCGCATTCTCTCTCGCCGCGCTCGTTGTTTCGATCACTGTCGTCTGTGCGAGATCTCCACTCAGCAATAAACGAGGCGCGATAGCGGGGTTTGCCGCGCTCGTGGCCATTGCCTCGACACTTCGATTCACCGCTCCGCTTCTTCTCGTGTTTGCCGCCGTCCTTGCGAACGGGCGCCGAAGCCTCCACTCGCTGCCGAGACGCTTCTGGCTGGGTACGGGCGCCGTAACGCTGCTGTTCCTGGTGATCCTCGTCTCACTGAACTTTCAGGCCATCTTCGGGCGCTACCTGTTCGAGCCGCTGTGGTTCGCGGCGCGGGGTGACAAGCCGTCGATGATCGCGAATCTTCTCTCCGTGGCGTTGCCCAGTCAGGTCATCCCCAACTTCCAACTGGGGTTTGTCCACCCGCCTCTGGATCTTCTTTACACAACGAAGCTCACCGAGAGTACGGCCGATATCGCCTGGACACTCGTCGGGCTGGCCCTCTCCACCATCATGATTTCCGGGCTCTGGATCGGACGCAGACGCTTTCTTCCCGAGATCGCATACGTTCTGGTGCCGTTGCCCGTACTCGTTCCGATATTGCCGAGTACAACCCGGTACATGATGTCGTACCAGCCATTTCTCTGGGTCTTCTTCTACCTCGGCGCCATTGCTCTCGCGCGGCGTATGGGGCTGCTCCCGCTTCTGAAGCGTCCTGCAGTCGTCGCTACGGCTCTTGCGGTCATGATGGCCGTAGTCGTAGGGCTGAGAGGTTGGAAGGTCGCGGGCACCGCGTCGGAGCGGGTACTCGCAGTGACGGTAACGAGTGCTCCGGCATACGTAGCCGGGGTGGGTGAAACGTTCCAGGGTCTTCGCCAGTTTCTCGAATCTCTTCCGCGTGAGCGAACCCTCCTCATCGGAGATCCCGGCACGGAAGGGCGCTGGAAGATCATTGCCGGACGGGATTACTACGACCCAGATCCGTCACTCGCTTCGATCGTTCGCGAAAAGGATGTCTACCTCCTCGCCGAATGCGGAACGCTCGACACCTGCCAGTCGTGGGAATATTACAGGAACAAGGCACAGCAGCGCGTGCTGAAGTTCGGCGAGTTCCAGTTCGACTCCGTTTACTCCCGCCAATCGTGGCGGGCGCACGTCGAGGTATTCCGGATCCGGAACGCGCTGTAACCATGCCGTTTCATTGACGGAAGCGGATTCGCGAATTCTTTCGCAAGCGCCACGTCAGTCGCCGCGAGCCTTTCTGCGAGCGCAACGGTTGCCACTCGTCCTCGGCGCCGTAATCGTGCTGGTGGTAATGCTGTCAGCAGTGCTCTCCGTTGACACCGCTTACTACTATCCACGAATGATGACCGATCAGCTCTTCTACTATATGAAAGGGCTGACATTCCTTCACGAAGGGACGACTGCCGCTCGCGCCGCGATCAATGCGGAACCGTTCACATTCGCGGCGATGCCCGGGCTCATCCGTGTTCCCTTCATGGCGGCCTTTTCCGATTTCGACAATCAGCTGCTCGCCATCCAGGTGTCGAACATCCTTCTCGGCGTCGTGCTCGGCGCCATCGCGGCGTATCTCGCCTCGTGGGTTCTCCCCCAGAAAGCACACTGGATCGCGGTCGGCTTTTCCTACACTACCCTGCTCCTGAACCCGATATGGGTGACGAACATGCTGTCGCCGCTGGCCGACCTGCCGTACGCCCTCTCGTCGCTTGGATCGATTGTCGTGCTGGACCGGCTGATCAGAGGCACTAACGCCGAACGAGAATCGAAATCTCTGAAGGTTCTGTTGCTGGTGCTGTTCGTCATCTCATTCGGGTGCCGGTTCACGGCACCGGTACTCCTCGTTTACGCGTGGCTCGTGTGGAGGGACCAGAGAAAGACGCGCGGTGTGCGGCCTGTTGTGAAACCGGCGGTCATCATTGCAGTTGCCTCCTGCGTGCTGATACTCGGCCTTCTGAACATGCGCACGATTGTTTCGGGGTACCTGTTTCAACCCGTTGCCTTTCTGAATCGAGCGGACGGCACAGGCCTCGTTCTCAACACCGTCGCACTCGCTGTTCCGGCGCAGATCATACCAGGGTTCGATCTCCTGTACCGCAGGCCGCCGGTGGTCGACATCCTTCATCCAGTGTTTGCTACGAATGCCTTCGATACG
>DATAIM010000427.1:0-5512 GCA_036262655.1 Gemmatimonadaceae bacterium
CATCACGCGCGCGACCGTCTCTTTCGACAGCCGTTGGCAGCGTTGAAACAGCGTCAATCCGCACAGTCCAACCTAGCGCAACAAAGTAGCCAAGAACCGGTGAGAGACCAAAGCCGAGAACTGGCACCGGGAACGGCGCCACGAGCGCTGCGATGCCTACGGCGACGAAGTAAACGGCGAGGCCCATGCATTCGTGATGATCACGGTGCTTTACCCAATTCAAGACGAACGGTATAGGCAGCAACAACAAAGCGACGATTGATGCGACCAGCCACGCAAGGCCGCTGCTCGCCGCAAGGTGAACGATTCCTTCGACGTGGGGGACGCCTTCCAGCGTGTCGCGCCGGGAAAGGGAAAGGATGGAGCAGCCGACGCAAACAGCGACGGCAATCAGGTCAAGCCAAGACGCGTGGCTCCTCTGAAGCACGACGATCACCACTGCCGCCGCGAATGCGATAGCCTGGGATGCATCCGGTTGGAACGCGAGCGTGGCCGCAGCGATTACGATGGCTGCGTCAGCGATCCAGCGAGCGCGGGGACTCGCACTTCGGGCAACCGCGCCGGTAAGAATAATCAGAACCGGTAGTGCGACGAAGCCGGCATGCACCTGAACTGGACCTACCGATACCCATCGGCGGACACCATCAATACCCCGGTGCAGCAGGGTCAGGACCAGTAAGACGACCGGCGCGGCCGCAGCAATGACCGTCCATCCCGGAGTTATGACATTCAAAGTGAGACGGCGTCTGAGACATACCACGAAAGAGGTGATTGTGAGGATCAGCCCGGCGGCGAGTTGCTGGGCCACGGTGCTGGAGCTCACACCAGCGCCCCGCATGATAGAGACACCGATGACCAATGCCGGTAGCGGGGCCAGCAAGAGTAGAGTGGGTCGAGAGGGAAGCGACACGAGATCAGTGTGCGTTGATGCAGCGAAGTGTGTGAAGTTTAACGGCTGTTGCTATGCTGCGATCGAACCATATAAATAGCGGGCCAGGCGAGCTTCATTAGATCGCTTGTAGCATCAGCGCTCGCGTGGACGCGTCGCCAGCACAACGACTTTCGCTAAGCTGGGAGGCGAACTAATCAAGTGGCTTGATATTTAGTGACTATTTGCCCTCGCTTTCATCCTCTCCAGAAGCTGCTGAAAACGAGGGTCGCCACGGACGTTGTTCAGATCGGCGTCGTTCATCGCCCAGTCGACCCTGTCCCATCCGACCTTCTCAGTGCGCTCGAGCAGGCTGATCGCCTTCTCGATGTTCCCTGCAAGCGAGTGGAAGCACGCCAGGTTGTATAGAGTTCCCTGATCGTCAGGCTGGAGCCGCTCCGCCTCGATTGCCCATTGCTGAGCCTCTTCAATATTGCCGAGGTCGTGAAGGATTCCCGCTCCGAGATACAACGCCCTGGCATCGTTCGGATCAGCAGCATGAGCGCGATTCAACGCGGACATTGCGCGCTCGGCGGCACGCCGGGCCTCTGCTGCCTTTCCTTTTCCACGATATATACCGGCAGCGAGCGTCGCGGCCTGATAGTCGTCCGCATTCAAGTCCGCAGCTATGTCGAAGTAATGCGCGGCTCGATCTGGATGCCCTGTGCTCGCTAACAACCTTCCAAGATTGTAAGGCGCATCGAACAGAGTTGCATCAAGATCCATTGCCCTCATGAACTCTGCTTCCGCTTCATCGTGGCGCGCCGTGCAGAAAAGCGCGAGTCCGCGAGCATTGTGCGCATAACCCATGTCGGGGCTGAGATCCACCGCTCTTCTGCTTGCCGAGTGGGCTTGTTCCACTGCTTCGGGGTCGCTGAGAAACGCTGCGTGTCGAATCGCGCAGATTTCGGCGAGGTTCGCCCACGCTGGTCCGTAATCCGGATCGAGCGCTATCGCCCGCCGCAAATCATCCTCCGCCTTTTTGTAGGAAACGAGGTTGAAGGTGTGGACGGCGCGCCGGCCCTTGAGATAGTAGTCATACGCACGGACACTTTTGCTCGGCGAGACCTTGAGTGCGGCCTGCTCCTTCTCCGTGAGCATCAGCGACAGGGCTTTCACGATGTTCGCTGCGATTTCGTCCTGGATCGCGAACACATCCGCCATCTCGCGATCGAATCTTTCCGACCACAAATGATATCCGGTCTCTACATCGATCAGCTCTGCAGAGATTCGAAGCCGATTTCCCGATCGTCTGACGCTACCTGAGAGCAGATGCCGGACCCCGAGCTGGTCGCCGACGGTCCGCATGTCTGCTTCCTTTCCCTTGTAGGCGAATGCCGATCGGCGGGACACCACTTCGAGCGCCTGCACCTTGCTCAACGAGTTGATGATTTCTTCGGTAATTCCGTCAGAGAAGAATTCATTCTCCGGATCGGCGCTCATGTTCTCGAACGGAAGAACCGCGATGGACGGTTTGGCCGGCTTCCCGGGCTGCGGGACCTCGTCAGTCTTGAGCGACGCCGCAAATGCCGACACAGTAGCGAAGCGATCCTTTGGCTCGATCGACAGCGCGCGGCTGATTGCGGACGCAACTCGCTCGGGAATCGCCGGCAGCACCGTACGCGCCGAGGGCGGCTTTGACGTGAAGCGCTTAGCGATGAGGCCTTGGAACGTGTCAGCGGTAAACGGTGGCTGACCCGTCAGCATCTCGTAGATCACGCACGCGAAGCTATACAGGTCGCTGCGACCGTCGAGCTCCGACTCACCGGCTGCTTGTTCGGGACTCATGTAGGCCGGGGTGCCGAGAGCCACTCCTGTCTGCGTGAGCATGGAGCTGGCTGCCGAGCTCAGAGCTTTCGCAATCCCGAAGTCTGTGACGAGTGCCTCACCTTCGTGGATCATCACGTTCTCGGGCTTTATGTCGCGATGGACGATCCCGAGCCGGTGGGCGTAGTCGAGCGCGCCCGCGATCTGTGCGGTCAGCCGAAGACCTTCATTAACTGACAGACGCGATTGCTTTGTCAGATGATCGCGTAGTGTCGGTCCTTCGATGAACGGCATTACATAGTATAGAAGGCCATCGTACTCACCCGAGTCGTAGAGGGCGACGATATGCGGGTGGTTGAGCCGCGCGGCAACGTGGATCTCGAAAAGAAATCGATCCTTGCCGAGTGAAGCGGCGACGTCGGGATTGAGGATTTTGAGCGCGACCGTGCGCGAATGCCTGATGTCATGCGCCCGATAGACGACCGCCATACCGCCACGGCCAACTTCGCGTTCGAGGCGGTAGTGGTCGGCGATCGTCTCGGGTAATACACTCTCAGTCGTCATTCCTTCAGCTCTTTCCGGAAGTTGCGGGCGTGTTGGCGCTTCGATGCCCGCCAGGCCACAATCGCCATCGAAATCGATACGTACTATGTCATGACGATCGAGTCTGAGCCGCCTGGAAATATGACTGGGCTGGCCTCCGGTTTATCCGTGGATCAGCTCCTCGGTGTGAACCGGAGTTGCCAGAGCCACATGCGACGACAGATCTGTCGCAATACACACGGAGACCAACCCATGTCATCAATTTCGAATTCTGCTGTTTCTGCAGTACGCTCTATCATCTATCTCGGAATGGATGTGCACAAGGAGTCGATCACGATCGCAGTCCTGCCGATGGGAGCGAAGTCCCTGACTCGGTTGGACCGGTTACCAAACCATTTGCCGAAGTTGAGGAAGTGGCTGGAGCGATTTGGACGAGACGGTGAGATCCGCGCGTGCTACGAGGCAAGCGGAGCCGTCATGTGATTCATCGTGCAAATGAAGGAGTGGGGCTACGACTGCGACGTCATCGCGCCGATGGTCCAGCGCCTGCAGTGCTTCGGCGGCATCTCGCTTTACTCGGCGATAGTGCTCGCGATAGAGATCGTCGACTGGCGGCGATTCGAACGTCAGTCTCAACTCGCGTGCTACCTGGGTCTCGGATCCAGGGAAGATTCGAGCGGCGATCGCACCCGGCTTGGATCGATCACCAAGGCGGGCAACAGCCACTGCCGCCATGTGCTCGTTCAGGCAGGCCTGGAGTTACCGGCATCGACCGCAGACCGGCATTGAGCTGAAGCGACGACAAGAGGGACAGTCTCCCAGCGTGATCGTGCACGCGTGGAAAGCTCAACAGCGACACCAGCCCAGCATATCAACGCCGAAAGTCTGGCTGCAAGCGAACATAACAATTGCGAGCGAAGCGAGCATCATTAAATCGCTTGTCAGTATCGGCCTGCCTCTGAAAGTCAATGGACGGAAGACACAGCGTGATCGCGCCCGTTGTTAGCGGGCATTTAATTCGGTTGTGCGCCGCGAATTGGCTTCCCGCCTCCGCACCTTCACTTCGTCGCTGATTCAAGAACGTATCGCACTGCCAAACTGCGAAGTCGTCTTCAAGCGCCTCTTCGTCCGGTGAGGACACGAGCATGTGTTCGAAGGAGGTGGCCCATTCGTGTTACCGGGTAGATGGCTGACCTGCGCTAAGCCACCGCTCCCATTCGCTGAACCGGGCGCACCTCCGACCAGACTTCCTTCCCTCGACGGGCGAGCCACTCCTCGTAGCTCAGCCCGTGCTTCCACATCCAATAGATATAGCAGCAGAGCTTCCGCGCCGCCGCTACAGTTGCCTTGGGCTTGCCCTTCGCGCGCACGAGCCGCCAGTACTGATCACCAACCGGACCCGGTGCCTGCTTCAACGTCTGCACAATCTCGACGAGTATCCATTTGAGCCAGCGATTGCTGGCATGGCCGACGGCACCGTGTGTCGTTTTACCGCCCGAACTTCGGGTGGAAGGTACCAGACCAGCATATGCTGCCAACTGATGACTCGAAGCGAAGCGCTCGATAGCGCCGATCTCGGCCACCAGGAAGAGCGCGCCGAAGACGCCCACTCCCGGAATTGTGTGCAGCCGTTCGATCATCGGGTGATCACGGCGAAGCCGCTTCACCTCCTCGTCGAGCTGGTGAATCTCAGCCGTCAGTACGTCGTGCACACGGAGCAGGCGATCGGCTTGGCTCCGAAGCGCTGGCGAGAGCGGAGTCGCTGCCAGCCACGCCCGCCCAGCACGGCCGTACAGATCCGACCGCGGGAAGAGAAGATTCTCCATGGTCAACAGGCCATGAATGCGATTCTTGATCTTTGTGCGTTGCCGCACGAGAAACGCCCGGCTATGAAGGAGCTGCCGACGACGCCGTGTGTCCGGGTCAGGAATCCAGATCGCGGGAAAGAGATTCACTCTCAGTAACTCACCGAGTTTGCGAGCGTCGATCGGATCCGTCTTAGACCGCACCTGCCAGATGAGCTTTACCTGGCGGGCGTCTGCGACGCGGACGCTGTATCCTGACTTCTCGAGCTGGTCGTATAACCACTGCCAGTAGAGAGTGGCCTCCATCGCGATCGCCACTGGAGCCTGAAATGCGCTAAGGAAATCGCCCAGCACCTCGAGCGACACCGGCATGCGGCGCACTTCGCCCATCACCTTGCCGCCCGCGTCGAGCGCGCAGGCGGTGATGTAGTGGAGTTGACCCGGTTTCGTGGACACTTCACTCTTTGAG
>DATAIM010000428.1:0-10637 GCA_036262655.1 Gemmatimonadaceae bacterium
GCACCCTTCTGTATGAGAGTCAAGCCGCTGCTTTCGAGTATCGACTCCAGAATCGCAGATACATCCTGTTGTGCTACTGGCCCCGCTGTCGTGAAGGTAATTCGCTTGTCGGGAACGTCAGTGAGGACCACGTTGAGTCCAAGGGTCAGGCCAAGCGAGCGGATGACTTCACTGAGGCGCGCATCGACGAAATTGAGAGCTGTTCCGGGAGACCGCGGCGGGACTACCTGGGCACCGCCCGAACGTGCCGCGAATAGCACCGTGAGCGAGGCGGCAAACAGGATTGTCAGGACACGTTTCACCTTGAACGCTCGTCGCGCTGCTCGATCGGGACCTCGACACGGCCTGATGGCCCGCGCATGACGACCGATGCCTTCAGGATCTTTTCAATTCGAAATGGCCCCACGCGTTCACCCTCACGGTAAAGACGTCCGGTAGCGCCGGCCGAATCGGGCTGGATGAGAGCCATCGACCCCGCAGGCCCTGTCATCGTCCCGAATACTCGCGGCGGAACGGCCGGAGGTGCCATGGGCGCATCGGCCGCTGGCTCCGCCGCCGCAGCTGATCCCTCCGCGTTTGGAGTATACCGCGCGGCGGGAGCGGCGCGAGTGGGCGAGAAGATGTTGGCTGCGATGATGTCCCTGGTGCCAGCAATGAGAGGGGCGGAATCAGCCGGCGACGAGCGGGTATTGGGCTTCACCACCTCGGCCGGGCGAGCTGGATGCGGGGTCGGCAGTGGCTTGTCGACCAACCACAAAGCGCCGCCAGCGGCGACGAGAATGACGGTAATTCCGTCAAGCGCGCGCTTGAGTCCTTGAGAATTCATCGCGCGCTCACTGGATGATTGCCGGAGCGCTCAAGGCGAGGGTCAGCTGGAGCAATCCCCCGCGAAGCGACGAGTTTGATACAATTGTCAGCTGCCGCACCTCGAGCACAAGGCTGCCTTGCGTGACCAGCGAAAGAAAGTCCGATATTCCATAGACGTCGCCGATCGCGGAAAGTGAAATCGGAATCCCGGGCAGGCCGGTTTGTGAGGAGTCTGGCGTCCCGGCGAGGTCCAGGCGGGTCACGGTCAAACGGCTGCGCGTCGCGTAGTCCTGCAGTGCATCCTGAAGTGCCGAACCAGCGAGCGCGGCTGTTCTTCCGGAAACCAGGCGTGCCCCTCCAGTCGCCATCTCGCGTTGCTGTACCGTTTGTCGCAATCGGGACTCATTGTCGATGAGCGCCTGGAGCCGCGCGATTCGATCGGCTCCGGTTGCGATCAATTCCTCGCGGGCCGACCATCGCCGCGCGTACGGCACGGCGACAAATGCAATGACCATCGCGATCACGACTACCGAAGCACCAGCAGCGATCGTGCGGCGCTCGCGCCTGGTGAGCTTAGCGACGGGCATGGAATGAGACGGAGAATGTCTCGAAGGTTCTGCCCCCCTCCGTGAAGCGCGAAGTGCCCGAAAGCACGCGGACGTCGTCGAACATCGGATCTGCATCCAGTGCGGGCACAACTCGACCGGCGCTGCGCGCAGTTCCATCGATCTGCCATGCATCGCCGTCTGCGCGGACAGTCATCACAAACGCGTCGCGTGGAAGACGGCGGCTCAGCGCGGCGAGGACATCGACCGGATCGGGGTGAGAAGTGCGCGCCTCCGCTACAGTGGACTGCATTTCCAGCGTTGCCAGTCGCGACTGCAAAGCGGCTGCACCGGCTGCCTTGGGAGCCAGCATCGCTGCCGTCTCCTCCTCGCGCTCCAGAATCCGCGCGCGCGAGCGGTCGAGGGCAGCACCGGCGAACGCCATAGCCAGCAACATGTTGACAAGCGAACGCACAACTCCCATGGATCGCCGGCGACGGATGCGCCGCGAGGCAGCGGCACTTACCAGCATTTCGCCAACGGGTGCATCGACATCGAGCGCGGCTCCGTACGCGGCGAGAAATTCGCCTGGCACGCGCTTGACTGACGGAGCCTCCCGCAGGTTGCGAACCGGCTCCGACTCAGGGATCCGTCGAACCTCTCGAAGCGAGCCCGAGGAAAGCTCGATCAGGCCAGCCTCGCCTTCTCCCGACTGAATGCGAAACGCGCCATCCCGTGTACCGCCGCGTACGAGAGCGCGCGCCAACGCCGCGGGCGAGGGCTGCACGCAGGACACAGGAGCCCAATTCTCGAGCTCGCGGATCCACGTTTCGACCAGTGCCGCATCTGCGGCGAAGACAAGATCGGAATCGCGGCGCGTAGCCGCGACGACATCGGAAGCATCGATGGCAAAAAATCTGTCCGGCTCGAGAGTCAGCATGGCCCGGCGCTCTTCGTCCGAGACTGGTGGAAGAGGCACCAGCTTCACGTGAGTGAAACCGAGACCCACCGCGACGGAGATCGCGCTGACGGATCCGAGATGCTGCCGGAGAAGCATCACCGCGTCACGGGGAACAGCCGGATCCCACCTGATCTCGAATGTATCGACGGGCGAAGCGCGCCACCCGCGGACAGTAATCGCCCGTACTCGATCAGGCATGAGCTCCAGCCCGACGCGAATACTCACAGGTCACGCTCCTGCCATCTCACGAGCATCATGCTTTTGCCATCGATGGCATACACTGCCTGTATCTCGTGAGTCAGCGGGTTACCGCGAACCCACCCGCGGGCGATGACGATCAATCGGGACGGTTCGTCTACCAGGCTGCCCGTGGCAACCGCCAGCACCGTGTCCGAAGCGGTTGCGCGGTTGATCCGCCCATCCCCATCGACAGTGAGAAAAGGTGCCGCAGCAAACGCGACATGTTCAGGCAGCGACGGGATTGCTCTCAGCTCTTCGAGCGACCTCAATGGGCTGGGTGGCCGGAGCGCAGGATATGAGAGATCGGTTCTCTGGCCACTGAAGCGCCGCCTCTCACCTGGTAGAACATCTTCGCCGCCGATTCGCATTCGTACCGCATCCGCTGCACGCGCCGCTTCGACCGGACCGGTGAAGAACGAAAACAGCCTGGCGAGCTGTGCCCTCGAAGCGTTGTTGACGTCGAGTCGCGAATTGGCGTCGACAAATACAACCATGAAACGGGCATCACCAAGGGCTATTTCGTCGCCGCTGGATCCCTTTGTTTCCAGCGAGTTGAGAAAAGCCGCGCGCTCCGCGGGATCCGTCACGGCCGACAGCGCGCTGCGCAATCGAGCCGCGCCAAAGACGATCCCGCTCTCCGCAGCATACTTTGCCGACGTGCGGGCGCGGAGGTTTCCGGCTATGAAAGTGGAGCTTCTTGCGGAGGTGGTGACGCGAGCCCCAAGAATGGCGAGAACTACGACCAGCCAGAGGACCAGCATCAACGCAACTCCGCGCCGTTCACGCATCACGTTCCCGAATCACTTGATACCGAGACGAGCAACGGCGCCCCGGTGGACCCATCCCGGTGGACGAAATTCAACTCGACTGCAGCGGGCACCTGCCTGGCTGAATCCCAGCCCCGCAGCCACTCGGCTCCGTCGACCCGGAGGACACGCACGGAAATACCGGTGAGCTCTGCGACGTCCATTTCGATCGGTGCGGCCACTGAATCCTCGAGCGGCAGGGCAGATACCCTGAGGCCGCTCGCAGAGGGAGAAATTGTCACCGTCCACAGCAAGGCCGCTCCGAGTGGTGGCGTCACTCCTCTCGTGACAAAGCTGAGTGTGTCCGACGATCCGGCTGCGGATCCAATATGGAATGTGGCTGGCCCCCCTGCCGGCGCGTCAGCGAGATGACGCAACGCGTCCGCGACGAAAGTTTTCAGCAGCGCCGCTGACTGAGCGCCACGGCGATGATTGTCGAGGCGGCGAGCGGTGTCGAAACCCGTCTGTGCCGATCCATAAGCGAGCAACGCCACCAATCCGGTGAGGACAATCGCCACCATCACTTCGACAAGCGTGAAGGCAGTGTGCTTCCTCACGGTGTCGCGACCAGACGATGCAGCACGTATCTCCCTCCGCGCGGAAGCGAGACGGTCACAACGATATCGGAGAAACCGCGTCCTGCAGCTGCGATCGATACCTGCCGCGAAAAGCCGCTGGCCACAGGTCGCTGCGGAAGCACATTCATTGCGACCTGCCCGATCTTAGCAGCCTCGATGCCCTCCTCTGCATATGCGATGGCGGCAACCCATTCGTCAGCGTCGGATGCGCTTCTTGAAGCCTGCTCGAAGAGCTCCAGCACGCCTATCGCAGCAAGAGACAGGATCACTGTCGCGATAACCGTTTCGAGGAGAGTCATCTGCCGTCAGCACTGGCTGCGGTGGAGCACGTCAGCGGATCGAATGGTCCGCCCGGAAGAAGGCCATGCTGCACGGTGCAAACGCCTAATGGCGAGATCGCGATCTCGATGTCCCCGCCGGAATACGGAATCGAGCCTGATAACAATCTCTCATTACGTGAATCGAAAGGCGACGATTGCCACCGGCCATCGGCACTGATGGTGACTCGCATCGATTGCCCACGGCGCAGAGCCGCTCGCCTCGAGCTCGTAAGCACGGTGGAAATGCCCGCCTCGGGGAGAGGAAATATCAGTGACGGGCCAACGACCGCTACGGCAATGCCTATGAGGACCAGCACCACCACCATCTCGATCAGCGTAAACGCGCGGGATCGCGGCGGCGACGATACATGCGCAACCTTCCGCACGCTCAGATCACCAGACGGGGTCGGCTGTCAGCACTTCATCAACCGCGTCCCGGGTGA
Organism: Gemmatimonadaceae bacterium; assembly: GCA_036262655.1. Classification (GTDB taxonomy): domain Bacteria; phylum Gemmatimonadota; class Gemmatimonadetes; order Gemmatimonadales; family Gemmatimonadaceae; genus UBA4720. The sequence goes on from DATAIM010000428.1 coordinate 4,701, forward strand.
TAGGGGCCGAAAAGAGATAACCCTGCCCCTGCGCGCAATTGAGCGAGCGCAGCTCACGAAGCTGCTCGGCGGTGCTGATGCCCTCTGCCTCGGCGCGCACACCGACGATTTCGGCGAGAGTGAGAATGGTTCTGACCAGTCGAAGGCTCTTGTCGTCGGTATCCATGCTGCTGACAAATGCGCGGTCGATCTTGATCGCATCGATCGGGAGACCGTGGAGATAGCTCAAGGAAGAATAACCCGTGCCGAAGTCGTCGAGATACACCTGGGCGCCGAGATGCCTGATGCGTGACAGGATCGAGGTCGCGGAGCGGCCCTTCTCGATGATGGCAGCTTCTGTAATCTCGAGCCGCAGCGACGCAGGCGAGACGCCGGTTGTCGCAATCACTTCGGAGATGTACTCGATGAGATCCGGCTGCGAGAATTGTTTCACTGAAAGATTGACGCCAATCGTCAACGGCTCATCGCGGGGATGAGATCGCTGCCACGCGCGAATCTGCCTGCACGCCTCCATCAGGACCCATCGGCCGACAGGAACGATCAAACCCGTGTCCTCCGCGGCAGAGATGAAATCGGCCGGATGCACGAGACCCCGCTCCGGGTGCTCCCAGCGCACAAGAGCCTCGAGGCCCGTGACGCGGCCCGTTTTGAGCGAGACCAATGGCTGATAGTGCAGGGTGAACTCGTCACGCTCGACAGCGCGCCTGAGATCGATTTCGAGCTGAAGACGCTCGAGCGCGTCCCTGTGCATCGCCCGATCGAACATCTCATACCTCGCACGCCCCGCAGCCTTCGCGCGGTACATCGCCATATCCGCGCTGCGCAGAACCTGCTCGGGCTGTTCGTGGTGCATCGAGCTCGTCACGATGCCCATGCTCGCGGATGTAGTCACTTCGGATCCGCCGAGATTGATCGAGAACGACAGAGCTTCCTCGATGCGGTCCGCGACCCGCCCAGCATCGCTCGTCTCGGTGATGCTCTCGAGAAGGATCGCAAACTCGTCACCTGAAAGCCGCGCCACAGTATCCTCCGGACGAAGGCAGGCTTCGAGACGACGCGCTACCGCGCGAAGCAGCTCGTCGCCGGCAAAGTGCCCGAGGTTGTCGTTGACGTCCTTGAACCGGTCGAGATCGAGGAAGAGAACCGCAAAGAGGTCATCAGGATGGCGCGCTGCGCGTCTCATCGCATGGCGCAGCCGCTCGGTGAAGAGCGAGCGGTTGGGAAGGCCCGTGAGCGCATCGTGCAGTGTGCTGTAGAGCAGGTGCTCCTGGGTCTGACGTTTCAGAGATATGTCGCTCCGCAGCTCCAGCTCGGTGATGAGCGTCGAGGCGATATCCGCCAGACAGCTGATCTCGGTATGGGTCCACGAATGCGGCGCGGTGTCGATCACGCAGACGGTTCCGATGACGTGTCCGTCGCTCAGCGTTACAGGGGCAACCGCATAGGCGACGCCGTCGGGTGTTGCAACCGGCAGGTCGAGATGAAGGTTGCCCTGCTCGTGAGTATTTCCGATAAACAGCGGGCGCCCACTCGACACCACTTGCCGGCAGTATCGCAGCGCCAGCGGGACTTTTCGCCATACGCGCGAGCGCCCGGTAAGGCCCATCGTGCTCTTCACGACGTGGCGGTCGCCGTCGAGAAGCGATACGATCGCCACGGGGGAGTGAAGCGATCCCGCGGCCAGACGGGCGACACGATCGAACGACTCCTCTGGAAGGGCGTCGTACGGTATCGCGGGTCTCGAGCCGGGTGCGCTACGCTCGCCTACGCCGGAAGGGGTAGAGTCGAGCGCGTTTGTCGCGCCTGGCCCGTCACCGGACATCGGGCGCGATTTGACTCTGCATAAGTGGGGTTGGATTAGAGACAACGCCGGTGCAATCGCGACGCCCCGACGGGCAGAGCCGGTTCGTAGAGGCGGCTAATGTATGTACCTGATCGAAATTCTCCAATTCAGGGGGTCGCCAATCGTCCACGCGAACCTGCGGAATTGGCAGACACGTCCGGTCATGACGTCATAGCAGGCCCTTGATCCAGCCTCCATCGACCGGAATCGAGGCTCCCGTCAGATAACCCGCCCTGTCAGAGGCAAGGAAAGCGGCCAGGGCAGCGAACTCGCGCGGCTCGCCGAGCCGCCGCATCGGGATCTCGCTCTCCCACCGCGCCATCGCGTCCTCGCGACTGATTCCTTCACGGTTTGCGAGGGCCTTGGATAACTGCTCGACGCGTTCAGTGCGCGTATAGCCGGGAAGGATGTTGTTCACCGTGATTCCGAACGGTGCCACCTCGTTCGCGAGTGTCTTTGCAAAACCAGTGACTGCCGCACGGAGACTGTTGGAGAGCATCAAATCTTCCACCGGCTGTTTCACGGCGATCGACGTGACGTTGATTACGCGTCCCCACCGTCGCTCTTTCATTCCCGGCAGCACTTCGCGGGTCAGGTTGACGACGCTCATGAGCGTGAGGCCGACCGCTGCATTCCACATCGCGGGACTCAACGACTCGAACTTTCCACTCGGCGGGCCACCCGCGTTCGTGACGAGGATGTCGATCCTGCCCAGCCGCGACGTTGCTTCGCGAACGATGTTGCGAATCTCGTCTTCCTTCGCGACATCAGCCGGGAGCGCTTCAACCCGCACTCCGTGGGCCTCCCCCAGCTGCCTTTTTGCCTGTTCGAGAGCCTCGGCGCCACGAGAGCAGAGGAAGAGATCAGCGCCTTCTGCTGCAAGCTCTTCAGCGATCGCTCTGCCCAGCCCTTTACTTGACGCCGCGACGAAAGCGACCCGTCCTCTAAGTCCGAGATCCACGGGTTACCTGCGGAGATAGGAATCGGTCTTGTCGAGCCAGTCCTGACGCGGCGGGCTGAAGACGTCGACGTCGAGCGTGTCCTCCAGCGCTTCTGCCATATGCGGCAGATTCGACGGTATGTGAAGAACTTCCCCCGCGCTGACGGTTACCTGAACAGTCTGGTCCTCGCCAAGCGTGAACAGCAGCGCCCCTTCGAGTATGTAAGTGAGCTGCTCATTCTCATGCGAATGTTTGGGGACGATGCACCCTTTCGCGAGGTAGACATGCGCGAGCATCATGCGCTCGCCGGTGATCAGCCGGCGCTCGAGCTTATCGGTCACGCGTTCCTTTGGCATTTCGTCCCAGCGGTAGTGCGTGGCGGGAGTAATGGAATCGTGGGTCAAGGTATCTCCCTCTTTGATCGGGTTAAAAAATGTACGAGACAAAACAAAAGCGGGCCCCGCAGGACCCGCTTTTGTTCTGGCAGAGGTGCTTTAGTTCGGAGAGGTCAGCGTGGTCCCGGTTACGGCGCGATAGGTGTTTAGACGCTTTACGCCGTACGAGCTGAGCCCGGTCACTGCATCCGCGGTGTTGAGGAGCTGACTCCGCAGAGCTGCTGCGTTCCCTCGCAGGGTCGAATTCTTCGATGCCGCGACACCTGCCGTGCCCGTAACCTGCGGCGCCGCCATTGACGTGCCCTGGAGCCACTCGTATCCACCACCCTTGTACGAGCTGTAGATGCAACCTTCGGGCGTCGTGTTCGAGTAGCACTCGCCACCGGGAGCGCCGATATCCAGGCCGCTTCCATACTGCGAGTACGAGGTCTTCTGATCCTTCCAGTTCGAGGCAAGGACCGAGATTGCGTTTGGATCGCAGGCGGGGCACGAAACCGTGCCCGATCCGTCATTGCCCGCCGATGCGATTACAAGCGCATTCTTGCTCAGCGCATACGCAATGGCGTCCTTCTCGCCCTGCGACTCCGAAGGGCCGCCGAGGCTGAGGTTCATTGCGACGACTCCATAGTTCGCCGCTGCATTGATCGCGTTGATGATCGCCGCCGTCGGGCAGCCGCGCTGTCCGCAAACACGCTGTACGTAGACCTTGACGTTCAGGCCCGCGCCGGAGACTCCGGCGATTCCAACCGTTCTGCCGACCATGGTGCCGGTCGTGTGCGTTCCGTGCCCGTCCGTATCTGTTGGATCGGTGTCGTTGCTGTACCAGTCCTGGCCCTTGATGAGCTGACCGGCCAGGAACTCGGTATGAGTGAAGTCGACACCGGTGTCGATGCTTCCGATGACGACCGCAGCGCCACCTGCCCCGAAGGAGTCGTCGATGTTGTCCTCATCGGCGTCGACGGTCGAGGCATAGGAGGAGGAGATCGGCTGGCCCGCGCTCCCGCCACGACTGTAAAGCATGTTCAGGCCGCCCGGGTTCTTGAACGCCCAGAGCTTGGGATCTACGGTCGGCCGCCTGAGATAGTTGGGCTCCGCCCATTCGACACGGGAGTCGCTCTTCAGCGCATTCGCGTTTGCATGCTCGGCTCCAGCGGCACCGCGCAGGATGACGAACGCCTCGCGGTAACCGTGCTCTCCGACAGACAATCCGCGCCCTCTGGCTACGTCGGCGACGTCGACGCCGTTCTTCACCTTCACGAGTACTTCACCTGCCATCACCTGCTCGCCCTGTGCGCCATTGGAGAGGGCGACCGACTGAGGCGGCTCGGGCTCATTGCCGATAACAGCATCTGGTGCATCCGAGCACGCCGCGAGCGAAGCGACGGCAATTGCCGCGAGGCCTGCCGAAAAGAAACGGGACATCTACCTACCTCCTGGTTGAGTCATCTACGCCGAGCACATGCTGCGGTCGTATCTCGCACACCGGGTGTTCGCGCAAAGGCGCGCCGGCGACAAAGACGAGCTTGCAATCCAGATCAGGTCCATCCCTACAAACAAAAGTCGGACGGGATGGATAATACATGTGTTTCTTTTGGGCAAGGCATGAAAGAAAAAAGCGGCCGGGCTTGCCGCTGCGCTTGCGTCCGACAGCTTAATCGTGGCTCGCGGTTGAAGGAAGTCTGTTCACTCGCGACCCTGAGCTGATACCCGCCCCTCCGGTTCGGACTCCCCCGTTACGCCCCGCCTGCGAACCATAAACCCCTCGAGGCGCGATTTGACGGCGGCCCACTCCGTGTCGAGAACACTGTAATACGTCGAGTCACGGAACCTGCCGCCGTACATCAGCATGTGCTTTCGAAGCGTGCCCTCCTCGACGGCCCCGATTCGCTCCATCGCAGCGCGCGACTTCGAGTTGAGGAAGTCGGTCTTGAGCTCTACACGAACACATCCCCACACCTCGAATGCGTGGGAAAGCATGAGATACTTCGCCTCCGAATTCACATGGGTTCGCTGAAAGGCGGGCGTTATCCAGGTCCAGCCGATCTCCACTTTTCGATTTTCCATATCGATGCTGGCGAACCGAGTGCTGCCGATAACCTGTGCGGACGCCTTGTCGATGGTAACGAATGGCAGCGCTGACCCTGCCTCAGCCGCGCTCAACGCGGCGTTCAGGTAGGCGGCCATACCCTCGGGAGTGTCGGCCTGGGTCTGCGTCCAGCGCCAAAGCTCCGAATGCGCACCCGCAACAGTTAACGCCGGAAGATGATCGCGAGTAAGCGGCTCCAGCCGCACGCGTTTCCCTTCGAGCGCAACCGCCGCGACCCTCATGCCTATTTCGCTGGCGGCGTAAGAGGAACCGCAGGCCGAACGAGGTGGAATCCCGTTGCCTGCTGATATGCGTGCGCGACAGCGAGCAGCTTCGCTTCCTCGAACAAGCCGCCGAGGAACGTGAGCGACACCGGAGTTCCATCCGCACGAAACCCGTTTCGCAGAATGACGGCCGGGTGCCCCGTGAGGTTCGTTGCCACAAGCTGGGGCAGGTTCTGCGCGCTGGTCGGAGTGACGATCACGTCGACGGTCTTCATCAACTCATCCCACGCGGCGATCGCCCTCGTCCTCAGCCGGTTCGCGTTGATGTAATCGACCGCCGGAATGAAGCGCGCTGTCCGAAATGTATTCGCCCAGTCGAACCTGGACTGCTGGACGAGCTCTGCGTCGCGATTGGACCTCGTCAGCTCGTCGAATGCGGCGGCTGCCT
>DATAIM010000429.1:0-4730 GCA_036262655.1 Gemmatimonadaceae bacterium
GAGTCCGAGCAGATGCGCGGCGGACTCTTCATTCCCGATACCGCCAAGGAAAAGCCGATGCAGGGTGAAGTGCTTGCTGTCGGTCCCGGGCGCTTCGAAAAGGACAAGCGTGTCCCCATGGAGCTCAAGGTCGGCGACAAGGTCCTGTACGGAAAGTACAGTGGCACGGAAGTCACGATCGATGGCGAGCAGCTCCTGATCCTCCGCGAAGCCGATGTGCTCGCGGTCGTCAGCTAACCGTAACGACAGGAAAAAGAATCCATGGCAGCCAAGGAACTTCATTTCAACACAGACGCTCGCGCTGCACTGAAGCGCGGCGTTGACCAGCTGGCCGAAGCGGTGAAGGTCACCCTCGGACCAAAGGGCAGAAACGTAGTAATCGACAAGAAATTCGGCGCACCGACCGTCACGAAGGACGGCGTCACGGTCGCAAAGGAAATCGAGCTCGCCGACTCGCTCGAGAACATGGGCGCGCAGATGGTGAAGGAAGTCGCGACGAAGACGTCGGACCTGGCCGGCGACGGCACCACCACAGCGACCGTGCTCGCGCAGGCAATTTTCAGGGAAGGCCTGAAGAACGTGACCGCCGGCGTGAATCCGATGGCGCTCAAGCGCGGCATCGACAGAGCCGTAGCGGCGGTGGTCGAAGAGCTGAAGAACATGAGCGTCGTGACCCAGGGGAAGAAAGAGATCGCCCAGGTCGGTGCCATCTCTGCCAACAACGATCGCGAGATCGGAGATCTCATCGCCGAAGCGATGGAGAAGGTCGGCAAGGACGGTGTCATCACTGTCGAGGAGGCAAAGGGTCTCGAGACGACGCTCGAGACGGTGGAGGGAATGCAGTTCGATCGTGGATACCTTTCGCCGTATTTCGTGACTGACCCCGAGAAGATGGAAGTGGTTCTCGAGGACGCTATGATTCTCATTCACGACAAGAAGATCTCGTCGATGAAGGACCTGCTCCCGATCCTCGAGAAGGTTGCGCAGCTTGGAAAGCCACTGCTCATCATTGCCGAAGACATCGAGGGTGAAGCCCTCGCGACACTCGTCGTCAACAAGCTTCGCGGAACCCTTCGTGTGGCCGCCGTCAAGGCGCCCGGATTCGGCGACCGCCGGAAGGCGATGCTTCAGGACGTTGCGATCCTGACCAACGGCCAGGTGATCTCCGAGGAAGTCGGCTTCAAGCTCGAGAACGCGGTGGTTACCGACCTCGGGCGTGCGAAGAGGATTGTCGTAGACAAGGACAACACCACTCTGATCGATGGTGGCGGCGATGACGACAAGATCCAGGGCCGCATCAAGGAGATCAAGGCAGCGATCGAGAAGACGACGTCCGATTACGACAAGGAAAAGCTGCAGGAGCGTCTCGCGAAGATCGCGGGCGGTGTTGCGGTGATCAATGTCGGAGCGGCGACCGAGAGCGAAATGAAGGAAAAGAAGGCTCGCGTGGAGGATGCTCTTCACGCAACGAGAGCCGCCGTCGAGGAAGGCATTGTCCCCGGTGGTGGAGTTGCCTTCGTCCGCGCCCAGAAGGCGTTGAAGGCACTCAAGCTCGAAGATACCGATGAGCAGATCGGAGTCGGCATCATCAGCCGCGCGATCGAGGAGCCGATCAGGATGATCGTCCAGAACGCCGGTGGTGAAGGCTCGATCGTCGTCGAGAAGGTCCGCAACTCGAAGGAGCCGAACTACGGCTACAACGCGCTGACGGACGAGTACGAGAACCTGGTCGAGGCCGGTGTCATCGATCCGACCAAGGTGACGCGGACAGCGCTTCAGAATGCGGCGTCGATTGCCGGACTTCTCCTCACTACCGAAGCATTGATCGTCGAGAAGAAGGAAGAGAAGAACGGAGCAGCCCCGGGTGGTCCGCCGGGCGGCATGGGCGGGATGTACTAACTGGCAGCTATTGGACAAGCCCAGGCTGGGACTGTTGGATCGAAATCAGGGCGGGGGCCGCGAGAGCGACCCCCGTTTTGCGGTTATTGTGTCTGGGCGTCGCGCTTATTCCGGTTGCGTCAGGTGCTCCTTGAGCTTGTCGATCATCGCGTAGAAATATCGATGGCTGTACTCGACGACGTCGTGGCGTGTGACATCCGCGATATCGTCAGCGAGCTTTTTCGGATCGGGGAACGTGAAACCCGGCAGCGAGATGGGGACGATATTACGCTTCGTCGCGATTGCGTGTCCGATCTCCTTTCTCAGCCAATCCTCGGGGTCGGAGCATCGATCGAGGCTTCCAGGCGAGAGGAACACGACGAAATTCGGCGAGCTCTCTATCGTTTTGAAGAGCGCCGTATCGAAATGCCCTGACGGCATTCTGTCGACATCCAGGAAAATACTGAACTCGTCTTTCAGCGCCTGCTGCAGCCCGCGCGCGACATCACTGCCGCCTTCGCGGCGATAGCTGAAGAAGATATCGTACCGCTCGCTTGCCTTCGATTCGAGAGCGGCGTCGGCGGGCTTCTCGAAACGCTTGAGATAGTAAACGTCATACCCGACACCCATCAGCGGCCCTCGCTTCTCGATCCGAAACTGAATCGGCCCTTCCACTGATGCGAGGCCGCGGTCGGAGATGCTCGTATACGTACTCGTGTCGCACACAAGCCGATGCCCGTCACGTGCCGATTTCACGAGAGCGGCCGCAAGGTTGACACCCGGTCCAATAACCGTGAAGTCGCGGAACCTGTCGTCACCGATCGTGCCAAGGATCGTTTCGTCGTCGGTGGTTATCCCAGCGCCAATGTCGAGAAAGTCGAGATTGAACCTGCTTACTCCTTTCCAGCTGAGCTTGAGCCGCTCGAAGCCGTCGATCGCATCCAGCGCCGTTTTAACAGCATTGTCGGCAGCTGCGTCGCCACGGAAGATAGCCATCACTCCGTCGCCCATGACGTTGTTTACGATCCCTTCGTTCCGCAGAACCACGGCGCCGATCATGAGCACGTAGTCGCTCAGCACGCTTTGAATCTTCGTAGGGTTCGTAACGATGTTACAGAGCTGCGAGAAGCCGCGCATGTCGATGAAAAGGACGGTGAAGCGATCCTTGATCGCGGAGCGCCCGGAATTCGTGAGGCTCTTGATGAGGCCTTGCCGCACCTCCGGGTTTGCATACAGACCGCTCGACGCAAGCATCTGCTCGAACAATGTGGCGTTGCGAATGGCGACTGTTGCCTGGGCGCCGAACCGCGTCAGCAGCTCGAGATCGCGATCGGTGTATGGCTCCGTGCCGCCTCCCTTGTTCAGAATCTGCATGACCCCGAAGGTCTTCTCGCCCTGGGTCAGTGGAATGCAGATCATCGACCTCGTGACGAACTCCGTCTTCTCGTCGACCACGCCGTAGTAGTCCGTTACATGATCTTCCACCAGTGGAATGCGCGTCAGGAATACCTCGCTCGCTTTTCCCTTACCAAGAGGGATGCGGATGCCGGCAAGCTTTTCCGAAGCAGGCCCCGTCGCGGCCGCGAAATAGAGATCGTTCCTTTCCTGATCGTGCAGAATGACCGAGCCCGCCCTCGAGTTACAGAGAGATCCCGCGAGCTTGAGAATGTTGGTCAGAACCTCATTGAGCGTCTCCATCGAATTGAGCTCCCCGGCGGTGTCGAGCAGCGCCTGGAGGTCTTCCTTGTCGAGGGCGTATCGGGCGGGAGCGCTCATTTCATTTCATGGGATTGGTCGACGCTCTGGCAGGCCGGCTCGAGCTCCGGCCTCCACACGGCGACTATTCTTCTGCTGGTCGTGCCGCAAGTCAACGGGAAAACGTGAAAAGCGCACCGAGGACGCCACAGAATACAGTGGAACATCCATTGCGTTTGACTGTTTATAGGTAACAGTCAACACGAGGATTGAGGGGAGATGCACTTTTTCAAGTCAGTCGTTGCTGGAGTAATGATCGCGGCAGGGGCCGCATCCGCTGTAGGCATGGCCGACCCGGCCACATTGAAACCGTCCATGCCGGCCGATCCGGAGCCTCGGCTCGTGGCAAAGCTGTCGGAGAAGATCCTTTATCTCTATGTCGGCGATTCAGTGATGGAGATGTACGATATCTCTGACGGCAAGCCGCCATACCCGACACCGAGAGGCGGCTTCAAGATCAGAAAGCTGACGTGGAATCCGAGCTGGCGTCCGCCGGATTCGGACTGGGCACGAAAAAAGAGCCCGGCTGCTCCCGGCGATCCGAAGAACCCCATGAAGGTCGTCAAGATTTTCTTCAAGGAGCCTGACTATTACATCCATGGAACGGCCGACGTTGGAAGCCTCGGCTTCTCAGAGTCGCACGGATGTCTCAGAATGAGTCCCGACGACGTGATGAAGGTCGGCAAGTGGGTGATGGAGCATGGCGGAAGCCCGCAGCAGGAAAACTGGTTCATGCGCGTCCTCCACTCGCGCCGGGAAGAGAAGGTCATCTACCTGTCGAAACCGGTTCCGATCAGCGTCGTCGACTGAACGCTTTCCAGACGCCCGCACCTGGCGGCACTCCGAGCGCAACAAAGCGGAGGCGATTTTCAGGTTGCGGCATCCTCTTCCTGTTCGCACTATCATGGCCTCCTGGTGCCGACGGGTAAGTACACATTATGGTCCTTTCCGACTCCAGCGGGCTTCGAGCTCATCATAAAGTCGCAGACCGGACAATGGAGAGTCGACTACGACATGAAGCGGGATCTTGCACGTCTCGACACGCCGAGCCGCACGATCCCGAAGCCAGTCGGGCAGTTCACACTCGTCATCGGGGC
>DATAIM010000430.1:0-1729 GCA_036262655.1 Gemmatimonadaceae bacterium
ATGGCATCACGCAGCGCCTGTTTATTGAACCACATTCGCGGTCCCCGCCCTGCAAGCAGATCGATGATTCCAGCCGCGATCGCGCCGACATCGAGCGGATCTACGAGCCTTCCCAGCCTGCCTTCATCGAGGGCATCGACAGATCCGTCTCGATTACCAGCGAGTACGGGTATGCCGCACGCCATTGCCTCCAGGAAAACGATCCCGAAACCTTCCCCGGTGCTCGGCATCGCGAACACATCGGCGAGTCTGTAATGATCCGCCAGCTCGTCATCCGGCACAAACCCGGCGATTGTAACTGAGGCGTCGACACCTGCGTCGGCGGCGAGCCGCATGATTCGGGCGTGATCACCTCCGCTCCCGGCGACGATGTATCTCACCTGTCCGCATTCCTTCATGATAGCTGGAAGGGCAGCGACTATCCTGTCGTACCCCTTGTAGCGCTCCCGTTCGTCGAGGCGGCCGACGGTCAGCAAAACATGTTCGCCGGGCGCGAGCCGGTAGCGTCGGAGAAGCGATTCCGGCTTTGGACCAATCGTAAAGCGCTCTTCGTCGACCGTGTTCGGCAATCTGAGCACGTGCGATGGATCTACGCCTGTTTCCGCAATCACCAACTGACGCGTCCATTCGCTGACGGCAAGAATTCTCGCAGCATCGAGAAGCGCCTCTTTCTTACGGCGGTCCAGATGAAGCTGGACATCGATCCCATGAGCGATCACGGTGAATGGAATCCTCGCGGTCTTTCGAGCAATGTGCGCCACCGGCGCGAAATTGACATGGCACGTGATGACTTGTTGCGGCCTTTCGCGAAGACACGCAGTCAGAACTCCGGCCGCAAAACGGGCCGTCCGGAGCCGCGGAGGGCTCGAGGCTGCACCATACAAGGGAAGCCCACTCCAGCTGCCTGACACGTCGCTCTTTCCGAATAGCGAGACATTATAACCTTCTGCCTGCAAAGCCGTGGCGCATTCGCGGCTGAAAGCCCCGATGCCTCCGCCGAACTCTCCGAAGCCCGGAGACCAAAGGTGGATCAATGACGCCATTAGCGGATGGCGCGCCGAATAGACGAGGCTTGCCCGTCGCGGGCGGGAAACGAGACGGCAGTTATGTCACGCACCCCGCGCGACCGTTGGAGGATCTCGTGTCACCACATTCGGCCGAACGGCGCCCGCGGGTACTGCGCGGAGACGGGGCGGAGGCCGGACTGCAAAGTCGCGCTTCAGAATTCCGAGCGATCTTGCGAGCTGAAACATCATTACCATCATGATGAAGCTCCAGAACACTGTGCCAACAAAAAACTCGAATGCGTTGCCGCGCCAGAAGATCTGGAAGAGTCCCGTATACGCAAGGCCGCTCCCCATCAGGTATCCGCCAAACCACCGCTCCGCCAGTCGCGACATCACTGAGGCAAGAACGCCATAGGTGAGGCACGCGAAGAATATCCCCAGCGCGCCTGCGCTGAGATACGCGTCGACGACAAACTGAGGTTTGGCCGAAATGCGGGCGAGACGCGAATAGATCTTGTTCTCGAAAACACGCTCCATCACCATGAATTCGGTGTTAGGCTTTTCCGGCCAGAGGAGGCGTGGTGTCAGGTTCATCACGCTTTGCCGCAGCAGCTGACCCTCGTAAAACGGCCGCTTCGCCGGGACCTGCTGGAGATACCCTACGAACAGCCCGATTTCGGACAGCCGGTCGCGGGCAAAGGCCTGCGACATCTCGAGCAGAT
>DATAIM010000431.1:0-2514 GCA_036262655.1 Gemmatimonadaceae bacterium
CTCGTCGAGGTCAACGCTCAGGTTCTGAAGAACCGCCGCGGCGACTCCCTCACCCTCGCGTATGAGTCCAAGCAGGATGTGCTCGGTACCGACGTATTCGTGGCGAAGCCGCTCGGCTTCCTCCCGCGCCATCGCGAGAACCTTTCGAACACGTTCGGTGAAATTGTAGCCGTTCATCGTGTAGACCCCGTATCGTCAGCGAGGATGCGCCGCACGTACTTCGCGCGCGCGATATTCGCTTCGCTCGTAATCAGATCCCGCCCTTCGGCATGCGCCAGATGCGCGGTCTGACTGAATATCAGGAGCTTGTTGAGGGTATATACACTCAGATCGGTGATCAGTTTCAGCCCGACAGCGAGCCGCACACTGCTCAGATAGCTCATCACCTCGTCGAACGTGAGGCTTCTCGCATACCGCAGCGTGCCGTACGCTCGCCAGAGCTTGTCTTCGATAATATAACCAGCGTCGCGAAGCAATACTTTTCTTGCCTCTTCTTCGCGCTCGATCACGTGGGTTACCACTCGCGTCAGATAATCCAGTAATTCGCCTTCGGTGCGGCCAAGGGTAGTCTGATTCGAGATCTGGAAGAAGTTGCCAACAACTTCACTTCCTTCCCCATACAGCCCGCGATACGTGAGCCCCACCTGCTGAAGGCCCGCGAGAACCTTTGCAATCTCCTTGGTCAACACGAGGCCCGGAAGGTGGATCAGCACCGACGCCCGGAGTCCGGTACCTGCGTTGGTTGGACATGCAGTCAGGAATCCGAACTCGTTGTGGAACGCATATGGCACTCTCTCACCCAGCTCCGACTCCAGCGCGTATACGGAATTGAATGCGTCGCTGATCCGCAGCCCCGACTCCAATGCCTGGAGCCTGAGATGATCCTCCTCGTTCACCATCACACTCGTCGCGCGCGTCAGATAAACCGCAGCGCCGCTCCGCACGGGCTTCTGAGGATCAAGGCCGGCGAGCTCGCGACTCACTAGGTGCCGCTCGTGAAGCAGAAGCCTGTCCTCGGGTGTCAGCTCATCGACCCTTACCAGCACTCCCTGGTGCTCATGACGCATTCCGGTGATCGCCTGCTGAACCTGCGAGAGAATGCGGAGCCTCTCACCGTCGCGCGCTCGGCCGGCGAACGCGTACCCCTCGAGGTTTCTCGCCAGCCGGATACGAGTCGAGATGACAATGTCGGGGTAGTCGCCCGAAGCATCGAGCCATCCCACACCGCCATCAGGAAGGAGAGACAGGTCGAGCATCACTCGAGCCCTCTGAGCCTGTCGCGGATATCGGCCGCGAGCTCGAACTGCTCCGCTTCTACTGCGCGCCGCAGCCGGTCGCGCAGCTCGTTCGCCGTCCCCCCGTCGGGGACGATCGTGCTTGCTGGCGGAGTGTACCGCCTTCCTATGTGGCGGGAATTCCCATGAACACGGCGGAGGAGGTCGCGCATGCTCTTCTCGAATGCATCGTAACAGTGCGCGCAGCCGAGACGCCCAGTCGAACGAAAATCGCGGAAAGTGGATGAGCAGAATGCGCACCGCGCTGCGTCACCCTGAGTGGCCTGCATGGCCTGATGGACTGACTGAAGGAAGTCCGTGACCTGCGGCTTGGGAGTGGCGGTCGTCGTTTCAACGCCGCGCTCGGCCGCGCAGCGCTCGCAGAGGTGTAGCAGGCGCACGCCCGTCCCTTCGATTTGCGTGAGCTGGATCACCGCGTCGCCTTCCTTGCAGACATCACATACCATCCCCACTCCTCCCCCCAATCTCACGGACGCCGCGCAGAGGTTCACGCAACACTCGCGAGTACTGCCAGGTCTCCCTCTTATACGATCGCGCCACTGCCTGTGGTTTCGCTCAAGCGCCCACCTTCGAGAAGCAATACCCGGCCCGCGCGGCCGGCGAGCGAGCGATTGTGTGTGACCACAACCATCCCGATCTCCAGGTCGTTCACGACCTCCGTTAGAAGGTCGTGGAGCATCTCCCCGTTTGCCAGATCGAGATTGCCCGACGGCTCGTCGGCGAGAACGACTTTCGGATCCATGGCGAGTGCGCGGGCCACGGCGGTACGCTGCTGCTCGCCGCCCGAAAGAGCGGAGGGCAGATGATGCATCCGTCCGCTGAGTCCGACCCGCGACAACAGTTCCTCTGCCCTGCTTCGTGCCGTCGAGGTGTCCTTTCCGGATATCCGCAGCGGCATCATGACATTTTCCAGCGCGGTGAATTCCCGAAGCAGATGGTGAAATTGAAACACGAACCCGACCGATCTGTTCCGCAGGGCGGCAAGCTGTTCGTCATTCAGCCCGTTGATCGGCTCACCCCCGATCACCACGTATCCGCGTGACGGTTTTTCGAGCGCGCCGAGGACGTGCAGGAGCGTGGACTTTCCCGCGCCACTCGCTCCGATGATGGCAACCATCTCCCGCGCGCTTACGGCCAGGTCCACGCCGCTCAACACGTTGATGGTTCCTCCATCTCCGCCGATGTAGCTCTTGTGGAGCTCGTGCGCCTCGAGAACGGC
>DATAIM010000432.1:0-2602 GCA_036262655.1 Gemmatimonadaceae bacterium
GCCGAAAAATCCAACGATGGAAGATGCGATCTCTCGAAGATGGGCCGCGAGCTGGCAAGGGGTCCGGCCGGCGTTGCCCCCGTCTACATATGGGGAGTCCACTTCACCGGTGGACGACTCTACGCTTCCGACATGCTCAACGGCCTCTGGCGACTCTCGACGGCTCCTGTTCCCTGATACGCCATAGTTCGCAGGCGTTCCACGCGCTCGCGTAACGGGGGATGTGTCGCCATCAAGTCGGCGAATCTGCCCTGCCGCTCATCCCACCGCGAATGAAACGGGTCCGCTATACATAGTTGGGCGGAGCTCTTCGGGATTGCCGTCGGCTTGACTGCCGATCCTCCGATTTTCAACAAGGCGTCCGCGAGCGCAGCAGGGTTCCTCGTGAACTGCGCGCTCATTGCATCGGCCAGAAACTCGCGGGACCTCCCGACTTTCATCGCGACGAAACGCGTAACGATCGGCGCGAGTAGCCAGCTGATGACCCACACTACGAGGAGCACCATCACGAGGATGCCTGCGCCGCCCTTGTCGCGGCTGCTTGACCGTGACCTGCTTCTGCCTCCGCCGAGCCGCATCATCCTGAAGGTCGCATTGTGCACCATCGCGATCACTCCGACGAGAGCGGTGAGGAGCGTCATGAGCCGCACATCGTAGTTCACGATGTGTCCCATCTCGTGACCGACCACGGCCTGTAGCTCTTCACGGTTCAACGTTGCAAGAGCGCCTTCCGTCACTGCGACGTGTGACTCCGTCGGCCTGACTCCGGTGGCGAACGCATTGGGGACTTCGTCGGGAACGATCCAGATACGGGGTCGTGCTGTGCCGGCGGCAATTGTCATTTCATCGACGACGTTGACAAGCCGCTGCTCCTCGTCTGTCGCTGGGGTCACGATCTCCCTCGCGCCCGTCGTCCTGATCAGCATCGTCGCGCCGAAACGGTAGCCCGCCCATGCGGTCATTCCGGCGATCGCCATGAGAACGAGACCGATGCCGGGAAAGACGTGAACGCCGTAGCCCTCCATTCCGCCATCCCTGCTGGCCAGATACCAGATCAAATCGCCGCCGAAGCCGAGCCACGCGACGAAGATGATGAAACCAGCGATCAGGCGGCGGCTGGCTTTCCTGTTCGCCTCCTGCTGGGCGAACAGGTTGCCACCAGCAGTCATTTGCTCGTCGGAGCGCCGAGCGACAGGTCCACCTGCGGAACGGCACGCTCGGCGTCGTCCGTGATCTCCCACAGCGTCGCGGGCGATGCGCCCGCCATCCCCGCAAACAGCATTGTGGGGAATGTCTGCTGCGCGGTGTTGTACTGAGTCGCTGTGTCATTGTACAGCTGCCGCGCGAAACCGATCTTGTTCTCGGTGGCGGTCAGCTCTTCCTGTAGCTGCGCGACATTGCCGGTCGCCTTGAGATCGGGGTACGCCTCTACCACAGCAAGAAGCCGCGACAGCGCTCCTGTGAGCTGCGTCTCCGCCGCCGCTGTCGCGGCGACATTTCCGGTGCTGGACGCAGCGATCGCCTGGTTGCGAGCGGCGACTACTGCCTCGAGCGTCTGGCGCTCGAAGTTCATCGCGGCCTTTACGGTGTTGACGAGGTTGGGGATCAGATCGTGGCGACGCTTCAACTGCACGTCGATCTGCTTCCAGGCATTCGCGACCTGGTTCTTCAGCGATACGAGGCGGTTGTAGGCGCCGATCGCGTACAGGACAATGATGACTACTACGGCGAGGAGCACAAAACCGAACATGGAACGCCTCCAGGGCATGATGTTCAGAGACGGCTGAACCCGGATACTCCGGCGGAAGGCGATTTCCGCATTCCGGTCTGTAAGATAACGGGGGCTGCGCGCACCGGTATTGATAAAGCAGGTGCGTGAGGATATTACGAGTCCGGTGTCCCGCGCGTTTCAAGTTATCGCGCCTGCAATCGCGGCGATCGCACTCACAGGGTGCGATGCGAAGCTGGACGTCGATGCTCCCGCTCCGGCGATGATGGCTGATATGGACACTCTGCCACCACTCCCTACATCCACGCTCGACATTCCGCTCACCTACGATCTCACGCCGGTTGTCCGGGAGGTCGAGAAGGCCGTTCCGAAGAAGTTCGGAAATCTCGCCGAGCGCAAGCAGCTCTCGAACAAGCGGATTCATGTTGCGTACGAAGCGAGACGCGAGCCATTCGCGGTTTCACTCACCGGGCAGACGGCACACATCGCTTCCGTTGTTCACTACAAGGGACGCGGCTGGTACGATCCCCCGCTGGCGCCCGAGATCAGCAGCTCGTGCGGTGTGAACGACGCGGAGCCCCGCGCCAGAATTGCTCTCGCGGCCGACCTCAGAATCACACGCGACTGGAAGCTCCGGAGCCGTACGAGGGTGTCGGCTGTGCAACCGTACACTGATCAGACACGCGATCAATGCCGCGTCACTCCGCTCAAGATCGACGTAACCCAGCGAGTGCTCAACGCGACTCGCGGCGCGCTCGAAGAACAGCGTCCGATGATCGACCGGAAGATCGCGTCACTCGATATCCGGAAACGATTCGAAAGCTGGTGGCATCTCCTCGAGCGGCCGATTCCGCTCGCCGACAGCGTGTGGCT
>DATAIM010000433.1:0-10292 GCA_036262655.1 Gemmatimonadaceae bacterium
GCTCGCTCAGCGTCTGCTCGATGAACATGCGGATGATCTCGAACGGATCCCCGTATCTGCCGCTGCTGGCGAGCCGCGCAGTCCTCCACTCGCTGCCGATTCTGAAATAGCTGTAGTCGAACGCATCATACGACGCGATCGCGAATACGAACCCCGTTCCGCGCGATTCGTACACGTTGAAGGTGGGCGACCCGGCGTACGAGATACGTGTGTCGACCGTTCTTCCCGGTGAATAGCGTTCCTGAAGGTCTGGGCGCCGGGGGTACATGACGCGCATCTCGCCGTCTGTTGTCACGCGGACGATCGTCACATACGCACCCGGGTCGGACGCGAACGACGGACGGATTGGTTGGCCATAGCCATACGATCCCTGGTCCAGCCATACGTCGACCGATGGGGCCTCGGGTGCCATGTCGCCAGGCGTGAAAACACGCGGCCGCGCTGTCTGCGCGGACGCGTTGACGGCGCCCAGAAGCCCGACAGCAGCGGCGATTTTCCTGAATCTCATACGAGCCTCCTGGCTCTCCGAGTCGGCTACCCCGGCAGTTACAAGTACGATAGCTTGCGCGCAGTGTCACTGCCAGCACTTCTGGAGGCAATCCAGGCGCTACCCGAGTTCGGGCAGCTCGCCTCGCAGCTTCCGCCACACAATCCCCGGCTACACGTATCAGGGCTCCCAGGTTCCAGCGACGCAGTCGCCGTAGCCGCCCTCGCGCACGCCAGTCAGGGAAGATTCTTCGTGGTAATCGCGGAAAGCGTTTCCGGCGCTGAGCGTTGGCTGGCCGACCTCGAGTCGCTCAGCGACTCGGGGTTCGTTGCTTTTTATCCGCCCCGCGAAGGCTTCGGCGAGGCGGAGCCGCACGCTGAAGTCGCCGGCGAGCGGGTCGAGACTCTCGAGCGGATCGGCCGCGGCGAAGTTCGCGTTCTCCTTACGACGGCGCGCGCCCTTCTCGAGAAGACACAGCTTCCTCGTGCACTCGCGATGACGCGTCTGGAGCTGCGTAAGGGAGACACGCGGCGCCCGGAAGTCCTCGCCGCTCATCTCGAGTCGATCGGGTTCGAGCGCGTACAGATGGTCGACGACGTAGCCCAGTTCAGTATGCGGGGCGGCATCTTCGACATCTACAGCTTCGGAATGGCCGAGCCGGTGAGACTCGAATTCTGGGGCGACGAAATTTCCGAGCTCCGCCACTTCGATGTCGTGACGCAGCGTTCTACTCGCGATGCGGATCTGGCCCTCGTTCTCCCGGTCGATGGCCAGATTGCAGGCGATCACGAGGAAACGGAACGCGTGTCGATTGCTACACTGTTCGCGCGCGATACGATCATCGTCCTCCCGGAAGACAGCCACGTTCTTCCGGAGCTGAGACGAACGTGGGAGGAAGCTCAGCATCACATCGACCTCGCGCGCCGTCGCGGGGAAGATACCCCCGGCCGGAAGGAGCTTTACACCACTCCCGATGCCGCCATCAACGCGATCGGAGCGATGGGGATCATCGAGCTCTTTTCGGGGCGGCCGCTCGGCTCCCACCCGGAGTTTGCGCCTCCTGGAAGCGAGGCCGTCCATATTCATTTCCAGCTCGCTGAGCCGGAGCCGATCCACCGCGACATGAAGCGGCTTCGCGAAGTGGTGTCGGATGGAATTCCCACGATCGTCCTCTGCGACAACGTTGGGCAGGCAGAGCGCCTTGAAGAGCTCCTCGGCGAAGGATCCCGTGACCGGCGGGCTGCACTCGCGATTGGCGTGCTCCATGGCGGTTTCATCATTCCGCCAAGAGGCTATTCAGGCGACGGGCTTCGCGTTCTCACTGACCATGAGATCTTCAGGCGCGAGCGTCGCATCAGGCGCGCACGACGCTACACAACCGGTACGTCGATCGAATCGCTCACCGCGCTGACACCGGGCGACTATGTCGTTCACCTGGAGCACGGGGTAGGGATCTACCGCGGTATGGAAAAAGTTTTTTTCCGGGAAAGCACTGTCGAGGTCGCGGTCATCGAGTACGAGGGAGGGTCACGCCTCAACGTTCCGCTGTACAGGATCGACCAGATCGAGCGTTTCCGCTCCTCGGCAGACATATCTGCCGACAACCCGCCGCCGCGGCTGCACACTCTCGGCGGAAAGAGGTGGTCGCAGCAGCGCGATCGCACGCGTGCGGCGATTCAGGACATGACCGTGGAGCTCCTCGATCTATATGCGAGGCGTCGTGTCGCGGTTCGCCCTCCGCACGTACCGGACACGCCTTGGCAGAGGCAGCTCGAGTCTTCATTCCTCTTCGAGGACACGCCCGACCAGCGGACCGCGACGACGGACGTAAAGGGGGACATGGAGAAAGCCAGGCCGATGGACCGCCTGCTCGTCGGTGACGTCGGCTACGGGAAAACAGAGATCGCGGTGCGGGCTGCATTCAAGGCGGTTCAATCAGGCCGGCAGGTGGCGGTCCTTGTTCCAACAACCATTCTCGCCGAGCAGCACGCCCGAACGTTTGGGGATCGACTGGCGGATTTTCCGGTGACGGTTCAGACGATGAGCCGGTTCGAGACGCAGAAACAACAGGCCCAGGTGATCAGGGACCTCGCCAACGGAAAAATCGACATCGTCATCGGAACTCACCGTCTGCTGAGTCCCGACGTCAAGTTCAAGAACCTCGGCATCATCATCGTCGATGAGGAGCATCGGTTCGGCGTGAAGCACAAGGAGCGGCTGAAGTACCTGAAGCTCGATACGGACGTGTTGACTCTCACTGCTACACCGATCCCGCGAACGCTTCACTTGTCCCTCGCCGGTCTGCGCGACATGACGCTGATGCAGACGCCTCCGCGTGACCGCTCGCCGGTTCTCACCTTTGTCGAGCCCTGGGATGACGGACTGATCGAGGAAGGCATCAGTCGCGAGCTCGATCGCGGCGGCCAGGTGTTCTTCGTTCACAATCGCGTCGAAACGATCGACACGATCGCGGCTCACGTCGCTCGTCTGGTCCCGCGTGCGCGGGTGGGCGTTGGCCATGGCCAGATGCGCGAGCGGGACCTCGAGGACGTGATGCGAAAGTTCGTCAATGGCGAGACGGACGTGCTCGTGTCGACGATGATTGTCGAGTCGGGCCTCGACGTCCCGAACGCCAACACGATGTTCGTCGATCGCTCGGATCATTTTGGCCTCGCGCAGCTGTATCAGCTTCGCGGTCGGGTGGGCCGGTCCCATCGACGTGCAAATTGCTACCTCCTCGTCCCGGACAGCGACATCGACGAGGACGCGAATCGGCGGCTCAAGATTCTCGAGCATCACACGGAGCTGGGGGCGGGATACCGCATTGCTCTCAAGGATCTCGAGCTCCGGGGCGCGGGGAACCTGCTCGGCCCGGAGCAATCGGGATTCGTGACAGCCGTGGGCTTCGATATGTATCTCCGGATGCTCGATGAAACCGTGAAACGCGTCATGCGCGGCGACACCGCGCCGAAGCTCCAGCCGGCCGACGTCTCGATCGATCTCCCGTCATACCTGCCGGATGATTACGTCACGAGCCAGGATGCAAAGCTCGACATCTACCGCCGGCTGACACACATGCTGGAGATGGGCGAGATCGAGTCGCTGAAGGCGGAAGTCCGCGACCGGTTCGGGCCGATTCCGGAAGCGGCGGAAACCTTCTTCGCGGTTGCAATGCTCAGAGTACTTGGAGGAGCAGCTCAGATCGAGTCGATGCTGCTGCGGGGCAACGAAGCTCGTATTACCTTTCGGGAGCATGCCGTGCCCCGCATGAAGGGGATCTCGGCGGCTTTTCACGAAGTTCAATTCCAGGCGGAAGTGCGGCGAGCACATCCGCTTTCGCTCAAATTGACCAGGCTTGGCGGAGCAGAGCTGCTGGCCGGCCTGGTCCGCGCACTCGCCAAACTGCGCGCCTGAGCAAGAGCTCGGGCTAACAATGAATCACTCAACCATGAAAAAATCCGTACTTGCCGCCATCGGCGCGGCGTTCCTCATCAATGGCTGCAACGCAATCAAGGACGCGATGTCAGCGCACACCGACGTCGTCGCGAAAGCAGGTGGCCAGGAGCTGACCGTCAGCCGGCTCGCGACGCTCATAGCGAGCTCGAAGGCGCCACTCAGAAAGGATGTCGCTACCGCCATCACCGACGCGTGGGTGAATTACCATCTCGTCGCCGAGGCGGCCGTCAACAACGATTCGCTTACCGACACGAAGAAGATCGACAACGCGATGTGGGCGGTGCTCGCGAACGTCAAGGCAAAAAAATGGTATGACCAGGTCTCCAAAACGTGGAAGGCTCCGGACAGCACCCAGGCGGAGGCGAGCTACAACAGCAACACGATGCTGGCCGCCGATCACATTCTCCTGCTGACGCAGGATACTACTCCTGCAGGCAAGGCGACCGTCAAGAAGAAGATCGATGCGCTTCGCGCTCAGGTTACTCCGGCCAACTTCGCCGAGCTTGCCCGCAAGAACAGCCAGGATCCTCAATCGGCTGTACAGGGTGGATCCCTCGGCGTGTTTCCCAGGGGCGCGATGGTCAAGGAGTTCGACCAGGCCACCGCCGCTCTCAAGCCCGGCGAAATCTCACCAGTGATTCAGACGCAGTACGGCTATCACATCATTCGCCGCCCGACCTTCAGCTCGATCAAGGACCGGTACGTTCAGGCAATGCAGCAGGGCGGCCTTCAAGCGGCGGAGAGCACCTATCTCGCCGGCCTCGAAGCACAGTCGAAGCTGGAGGTCAAGCCGGGAACGGCCGCTACGGTGCGCGGTGTAGTCGAGTACCCGAACGGGCATCGGAACGACAAGACGGTGCTGGCTACTTCGAGCATCGGGAAATTCACTGCTGCCGATCTCGCGCGCTGGATGGAGACGTTTCCTCCGCAGGCTCAGATCGCCGAGCGAGTGAAGGCCGCTCCGGATTCCATGCTGCCCGTATTCGTCAAGAACTTCGTGCGGAATGAGCTCGTCCTTCACTCGGCGGACAGCGCGAAGCTGGGCCCCGATGCAGCGCAGGTTGCTGACGTAAGAAAGCTTTTCGCAACATCGCTCACCAATGCGTGGACAGCGCTCAACCTCGACCCCAAGGGTCTGGCCACCGCAGCGAAGTCAAAGGACGAGCGCGCGAAGCTCGCTTCACAGCGCGTCGAGGAGTACATCACCAAGCTCCTCGCGCAGCAGGCTCAGTACGTGGATGTCACGCAGCCGGTGCAGAACGTTCTTCGCGACAAGTACGACTATACGATCAACGCCGAAACCCTCGATCAGGTGCTGCTCCAGGCGGCAAAGGTCAGGCTCGGGTCTGATTCGACCGCCAAGGCAGGGCAACCCGGCTCGGTGGTTCCGGTGCCGAATCAGGACACCGCAAAGAAGCGCTGAGAACGGGGCCGGGATTGAGGGGTAAAGAACGAATGCTGAAGCGTCTGATAATATCGGCTGGTGTCGCGCTGCCGGGTGCAGGACTCGCGCAGACGCCTGCGCCGCCCACGGGTAGCGTCGCGGCGGCTACGGTTACGGGCGCGCTCCCGATCGACCGGGTTGTCGCTGTTGTCGGCGACCAGGTCATTCTGTGGAGTGACGTCATGAATTCGATAAACCAGCAGAGGGCGGCGGGGATGCAGCTGCCCTCCGATTCGGCTGGTCAGGCGGCGCTGGCAAAGGATGCCCTCAACGCCCTCGTCGACGAGGAGATTCTTGTTCAGAAGGCGCACCTGCTGAAGATCGAGGTCACCCCCGAAGAAGTGAACCGGAGCGTGGATGACCAGGCGAAGCGCGTTCGCTCGCAGTTTCAGACAGAAGACGAGTACAAGAACGAGCTCAAGAGCGCCGGGTTTGGAACGCCGGAGGAATATCGCCGCAGCCTCTACGAGCAGTTCTACCGCCGCGCGCTGCAGCAGCGTGCCTTCGAGGAGCTGCGCAAGACAGCAGTTGGGCGGAACGTAAGTGACACCGAGATTCAGGAATCGTTCGAGCGGAACAAATCACAACTTCTTGCCGCCCCGGCGACGGTGACATTTCGACAGATCGTTATTGCCCCCAAGGCTTCTGCGGAAGCGAAAAAGAGGGCAAAGGCAAAGGCAGACTCGCTCCTCGTCGAAATTCGAAAGGGTGGAGACTTCGAGCTGATCGCCAAACGAGAATCCATGGACCCGGCGTCGAAACCTCAGGGTGGAGACCTTGGCTGGAACCGCCGTGGCGCGATGGTCCCCGAGTTCGAGCGTGTGATGTTCGCGCTCGGCCCGGGACAGATCAGCGCTGTCGTCGAGACTCCGTTCGGTTTCCATATCATACGTGTCGACCGGGTTCAGGCGGCGGAAGTCAAGGCACGGCACATCCTCATCAGTCCGGTCATAGATTCGGCAGACGTTGCCAGAGCGCGCGCGGAGGCCGATACAGTTGCAACACAGCTTCGTGCGGGCGCGGGATTCGATTCACTGGTCGCGAAGCATCACGATCCTGCGGAGGAGAAGGGGATTCTTCAGCCCTTCATACGGGATTCGCTGCCTGCATCGTACGCGGCGGCGATAGCCGGAAAGAAAGCGGGAGACGTGACGGCGCCATTCGAGCTGGCGAGCCCGCGTGGAGGATCGAAATGGGCGGTCGTTCAGATGGTGAGTGTAAACGAGGCCGGACAGTTCAACGAAGTTGAAATCAAGGAGCGGATTCGAACCCAGCTGGTTGCGGAGAGAGCGACGCGCTCTCTACTCGATGAGCTGCGGAAGCAGACTTACGTATCGGTTCGATTGGAGTGAATCGCCGCATCGCCGTAACCGTGGGCGATCCGCGCGGAATCGGACCGGAGATAATCATGAAGGCGCTCGCAGATCCAAGGGTCGGCGGGCGCTCTGATTTGGTAATCGTGGGTCCGAACGGTTGCGACATTACGGTTGATGAGGCAGTGGGCGACTGGACGATGGATGACGACGCACGGACCGCGGGTATGCTCGCCGGCAGGGCAATCGAGCGCGCTGCGGACCTCGCCCTTGCAGGGGACGTGGCCGGAATCGTCACGGCTCCGATCGACAAGGCGGCGCTCCTCGCGGGCGGATACGATTTTCCTGGTCACACCGAGATGCTGGCCGAGATTACCAGGTCGAGCGTCGCCATGATGCTCGCTTCGGTACGTGAACCCGAGGTGGGCGGGAATCCTCTTCGCGTAGTTCTCGCGACGACCCACGTTGCGCTCCGTGACGTCGTTGGGAACCTGACTGAGGATGTTATCGTCGAAACGGCGCGGGTGACGCGTGAGGGCTTGAGTGAATGGTTCGGCATCCGCCAGCCGAGAATCGCTCTCTGCGCGCTGAATCCGCATGCGGGCGATGGGGGGCGGTTTGGAGCGGAGGATGACGATCTCCTCCGGCCCGCCGCTCGGCGTGCGGGTATCGAGGGGCCGTTTCCGGCGGACACTGTTTTTGTCAGAGCAATGCGTGGAGCTTTCGATGCCGTAATCGCTCCGTATCACGATGTCGGGATGACCGCGATCAAGGTCGCGTCGTTCGGGAGCGCAGTGAACGTGACACTGGGTCTTCCTTTCCCCCGGACATCACCCGATCACGGCACCGCCATGGATATTGCAGGCCAGGATATCGCCGACCCGTCGAGTTTTATCGAGGCGCTCCTGCTGTGCAGACGAATCGCCTCGACCCGGCTAGAATAGTTGTTACCAACTCTACAATTACGGAGGATGAACGATGCCGAAGTTCCTGATCCAGCGTGAAATCCCGGGTGCAGAAAAGCTCACCCCGGCTGATCTCCAGGCTATCTCAGCAAAGTCGGTGGGTGTCATTCGCGGCCTGAATCACGAAGGCCACGACATCCAGTGGGTGCATAGCTTCATCAGTGACAACAGGATCACGTGCGTTTACATAGCGCCCGATGAGAAGACTCTGCGCGAGCATGCGATGCGTGGAAGCTTCCCCGCCAACGCGATCACCGAAGTCAAGGGGATGATCGACCCGCTGACAGCGGAGCAGACGGTCTGATCTGACCGGCAATCCGAGCTTCCCGCCGCCGAAAAGTGCGGGCATAGGGAAGCAGGTTCATACGCTGAAGTATCTCCACGAATCGCGGGCTGCTCCTTACCGGATCCCAGATCTTGTCCGGTACGAGCGATGACCCCGTGAGTAACGCGATGTCGTGCTTCCTGACCGCCTCCTCGAGCGCGGTCAGGGCCCGCTCGTTATCGGAGAGGCCGAGATACGCCAGCGCGAGTGCGACTGCGGTGCCGCTTTTCGCACGACGGCTCTCCAGCTGGTCGATGATGGCTATCGCCCTCTGTTTCTGGCCAACGCGCCCGTACGCGTGCGCAACGTAACCCTTTCGAAGCGCGAGCTCCGGGTCGAGTCGCGCCGCGGTCTCCAGCTCGGGAACCGCCTGACCGACGCGGCCGCTGTAAAGGTAGGCCGCCCCCAGCATCGCGTGATGGATGCCAAGCGTGGGCGCAACTTCAATCCCCTTCTTCAGCACCGCGACAGCCTCATCGTACTTGCCGGCAACGACGAGTGCATAACCGTAGGCCGACGCATTGATCGGCGCGAGCGGGTCAAGCTCGACCGCGGTCCTGATTTGAACAAGGCTCGAATCGAGCCGACCCGTGTGGAACAGCAGCTCTCCGTACCACTGGTGGGCTGTCGGATACTCAGGGTCTAGCTGGAGGGCTTTCCGGTAGGCGAGGCCCGCATCGCTGAATTTCCAGTCGTGCACGTTCGCGAGCCCGCGTGCGGTATACGCTTCCGCAAGGGTTGAATCCAGGGAGAGCGCCTTTTCCGCAGCCCGGTAGGTCAATTGCGATACGTCCTTCGGTGCAGCGTCGGTGTACTCGGGAAGAAGTGAATACGCGATGGCGATGCCTGCATGGGCCCTGGCGAATTTCGGGTCGCGGATTATCGCGGAATCGAAGTACGCGACCGCAAGTCGCAGATTTTCGGCACCACGCGCATTGAAGAAATACCTGCCCCGCAGGTAGTTGTCGAAGGCAGCCAGATTCTCGGTTCCGCGCGACGCCGAAGAGAATGTCCGCGCCTGTTTTCCAAGGCGAAGCTTCAATGCTTCCGCAATCGACCTTGCAATGTCATCCTGCACGCTGAATACGTCGCGCGTCTCTCTCTCATAAGTGTCGGACCACAGGGCGAGGCCGTCCGAAACGTTCGTCAGCTGTGCCGACACGCGGAGCTTGTCGCCCGCTCGCCGGACGGTGCCCTCCATTACAGTCTGGACTTTCAGCTGGCGTCCAATCTCCTCGACGTTCGCGGCTTTCCCCTTGAACGCGTACGCCGAAGTACGAGAAGCCACCCTCAGCCCCGGCAGCTTCCCAAGCGCATTCGCGAGCTCGTCCGTCATTCCGTCGCTGAAATAATCATCAGCGCGATCACCCCCGACGTTCACAAGCGGCAGCACTGCGACCGACGTGAAGTCGGACCCGACCTCTTTTTTTCCGCCTATCATCTGCGTGCCGGCGATCGCAACAGCGATTACGGCTGTTAGCGCTACCGCGAGGCCCGCCCACCAAAGCCTGCGTCTGGCGGGAGCAAGTGCTGTCGCCGACGCGGCTGTCGCAGAGGTAATACCCGAACGAGGAGTAACCGCCAGCTGCGCAGTGGTGGCGACGAGGTGATCGCTCGGAGAGGCCGTCGTCGCCGCATCTAACACCGGAAGCAGATCAGCCGCGGTCTGCGGCCGGTCCTCCGGCTTCTTCTCGAGGCAGCGCATGATGAGCGATGCAACCGTTGGTGGAATCCCCGCGCGCCGCGTGTCGATCGGATCCGGCGGCTGGACGACATGAGCCGCGAGCGTCGCCTGAGCAGCCTTTCCCTGGAACGGCGGCGCTCCGGTCAGCACCTCATAGGCAAGCACGCCGAACGCGTAGATGTCGGCACGATGATCGATCTCGGGATCTGCGAGCGCCTGTTCGGGCGCCATATAGGCGGGAGTTCCAAGAGCGACACCGCTGCTGGTGAGCCGCTGATCACCGGCCGTCGTCGAAGCGCTTAGCGCCCGGGCAACACCGAAGTCCATGACGAGCGCGAACTCGTCAGAGAGCATGACGTTGTCGGGCTTGATATCCCGGTGCACCACTCCGTTCCGATGCGCGTAGGATATCGCAGACGCGACCTGTCGCAGGATCCGGATCCCGTCAGGAATCGGCAGCGCACCGCCCTTGGCGATCCTCTCCCGAAGCGACTGACCCTCGATGAACGGCATCGTGAAGTACAGGATGCCGCCCACATCTCCGGACTGAAGAAGCGGAACTATGTGCGGGTGCTGGAGCTTGGCAGCGAGCTGAATCTCCAGGCGGAATCGCTCCGC
>DATAIM010000434.1:0-1959 GCA_036262655.1 Gemmatimonadaceae bacterium
TCATCCTCGCGGAACTGAATTTCCGGCGCCACTCTGAGCCGGAGTGAGCGCCCCACTCGCGATCGCAGATGGGAGGCGGTGCTGGCGAGCCCCTGAAACGTCGCTTCCTTCTCGCTCTCACTACCCATCACGCTCACGAAGACCTTCGCGTGTCGCAGATCGTTCGTGAGCTCCACGCCGGTCACGGTAACGAACCCGACGATGCGCGGGTCTTTCGCTGACTCGGCGAGGAACGTCGCGATTTCCTCGCGGATCGCCTCACCGACACGATCCGCGCGACGATTGTTACGCAGTGGCGCTCGACGCCAGCGTTCTCGCAACCTGTTCCTTGCGATAGCACTCGATGACGTCGCCCACCTTGATATCGTTGAAGTTCTCGATCCCGATGCCGCACTCGAACCCCTCGCGGACTTCCTTCACATCGTCCTTGAAGCGGCGCAGCGACCCGATCGCGCCCTCGTAGATCTCGGTGCCGTCCCTCACGATGCGTGCCCTGCCCTGTCTGTTGATCACGCCGCTGCGAACGTAGCAGCCCGCGATGAGGCCGATACGGGGCACCTTGAATGTCTCGCGCACTTCGGCTTCGCCGAGCACGATCTCGCGCTCTTCGGGCTTGAGCATCCCCTCGAGAGCGGCACGCACGTCCTCGACCGCCTCGTAGATCACCTTGTAGAGCTTGATGTCGATGCCTTCACGCTCCGCAGTGGCGCGCGCGTTGTTGTCAGGCCGCACGTGGAAGCCGACAATGATTGCGCCCGACGCTCGCGCGAGCAGGATATCGCTCTCGTTGATTGCTCCCACTCCGCGGTGAATGACTTCGACCGACACTTCGTCATGGGACAGCTGGCCAAGCGCGTCGGCAAGAGCTTCAGCCGGACCGCCCTGATCGGCCTTGATGACGATTCGAAGCGTGCGCTTTTCGCCGGCGGCAGATGCGTTCATGAAATCTTCGAGCGAGACGATGCTCTTGGACGTGCGACGACTCTTCGCTTCGCGGTCCAGGCGCTGACGCGTCTGTGCGATCTCGCGCGATTCCATTGCGTCCTCGACAACGACGAACTGATCGCCCGCCATGGGAACGCCGCCTATGCCAAGCACCTGCACTGGTATTGCGGGCCCCGCGGCCTTCACGATCTTGCCGCGCTCGTCGAGAAGTGCGCGGACGCGGCCGGAGTACATGCCGCAGATGAAGTCGTCGCCGACCTTTAGCGTCCCAGCCGAGACGAGCACGGTCGCGACGGGGCCCTTGCCGGGATCGAGCTGCGCTTCGACCACGGCGCCCACCGCGCGCCTGTTCGGATTCGCCTTGAGGTCGAGAATTTCAGCCTGAAGCAGAACCTGATCGAGAAGCGTATCCACTCCTGTTCCTTTCTTCGCGGATATCTCACTCGCGAGCGTGGTTCCGCCGAACTCCTCGAGAACAACGCCGTGCTGCAGAAGATCCTGCTTCACCTTGCCCGGGTTTGCTGCCGGAAGGTCGATCTTGTTGATCGCGACGATCATCGGCACGCCCGCATTCTTTGCGTGTGAGATCGCTTCGATTGTCTGCGGCATGACCTGGTCGTCAGCAGCCACGACAAGGACAACGATGTCCGTAACCTGTGCCCCGCGCGCGCGCATCGCGGTGAACGCTTCGTGGCCGGGGGTATCGAGAAAGGTGATGTGCTTGTCGGACGGGAGGGTCACATGGTATGCACCGATGTGCTGCGTGATACCGCCCGATTCGCCGGCAACCACATTTGCTTTTCGAATGTAGTCGAGCAGCGAGGTCTTTCCGTGATCGACGTGGCCCATGATCGTAACTACAGGGGGCCGCGGCTCGAGCTCGCCAGGGGCGTCGGTCACCACCGCCTCCTCGAGCCCGGCGGTGTATTCCTCTTCCCTGACGGCCTGGAAACCGAACTCGCCGGCGATCAATTCGATCTGGTCGAAGGCGAGCCGCTGATTGATGGTGACCAT
>DATAIM010000435.1:0-4042 GCA_036262655.1 Gemmatimonadaceae bacterium
TCGACGCGTTGTATTCGGGCGACGCGATGATGAACGCGTCGGCACCTATCATCCGGTCCCGCAGGCGCTGCGCACCAACCGGAACGCCCGAGTCGGTCTCCGCATCCTGATCGTACGACGGACAATCGAATTCCCGCATCGATGCGAAGTCGGCAGTGCCCCCCTTGGCGGCTACTACGTCCGCGGCGAGGCGAGCCAGACGATCATTCAGCGATCCATCCCGCAGCGACGCGGCAAATATCAGAAATCGCACCGCACACCGCTCGTGTTCATTCCCTGCCATCGTACTCTCCTTGGTCATTGCCCGCGGTAAATGATGCGGTAAATCCGCCCACCTGAATCGTCGGCGACGTACAAGCTTCCGTCCGCTCCCACAGCGAGGCCCAC
Source organism: Gemmatimonadaceae bacterium (assembly GCA_036262655.1). Taxonomy (GTDB): domain Bacteria; phylum Gemmatimonadota; class Gemmatimonadetes; order Gemmatimonadales; family Gemmatimonadaceae; genus UBA4720. The sequence continues at coordinate 388 of DATAIM010000435.1, forward strand.
GGGACGATGCTTCGCGCGGTTCGGCTGTATTTCCCCGGGAGGGACGCCGGCGAATCCGTCCGCGAAGATCTCGTAACGACCGCTGGGACGACCGTTCCTCATCGCCTGAAACACAATCTTTCCACCCGCCTGCATACCAGCCGCACGATTCCATGAGCCGTGAAAGGTGATGAATGCGCCGCCTCGGTACTTCGCGGGAAATGCATTGCGTGTATAAAGCAGCATGTCGAGCGGAGCCCAATGCGCGGGGTAGACCGCGATCGGCGCCTTCTTCGATGCGCAGCGATCTCGTTTCTTTCCGTCGCCGCCGTATTCCGGAGCATCCACGAGCTTCATCTGATCGACGGCGTAGTAACAGTACGGCCATCCGAAGTCGTCGCCCTTGTCGACTGCGAGCATCGACTCTGCCGGGTTCTCCGCGCCGTATTCGCTGTCGGGAAATACCTTTGGCCAATTCTCGTGCAGCTGATCCCGTCCGTGCGTCATCGCGATGAGCTGTCCATCGGCCGTTACAGCCATTCCGGTGCTGTTACGCGCGCCTGTCGCGAAGCGACTCGCAGTGGAGAAGCTCTGTCCCGGCTTGTCGGCATCGAATTTCCAGATGCCTGCTCGCGTCTCGAGCTCAGTGCAGGGATCCTTTCCAGTGGACTCGAGACCACGGTCGTTTACCTGGCATGCATTACTCGGCGACCCGACGTTGACGTAAAGGGAGCCGTCCTTTCCGAACGTGAAATTCCGGGCGCGATGCCCCGGATTCAGCGGAATGCTATCAACGATGACCTCCGGTGTGGGCGATGGAACCAGCTCCCCGGCGCGAAGAGCATATCGGACGATTCGCTCACCTTCATCTACGTAAAGGTATCCGTTGCGGATCGCGATCCCGGTGTTTCCACGGACGCCGGCACGCTTGACGACATCGGCACGTCCGTCGCCGTCTGAATCTCTCAACGCGGCGAAGGCCCAGGCGGCAGCGACCTGCGGTCGGCCGGGGGCGGGCGGCCGTGTTCCTTCGATCGCGACGTAAACGTCGCCGTTTGGCGCCACTGTCAGGTAGCGCGCCCGACCAAGACTATCGGCGAAAACGCTCGCACAAAAACCTGGGGGAAGGACGATGCCGGCGTTGTCGGCAGCGCAGTGAGCCTCTCCCCCTCTGGGTGGTACACCAGTTGTGGGGCTTACGGCTTGTCCCGGTTCGCGCGGGCTACTGGCACACGCCGCGAAAATCGAGATAACGGCGCCAATCGCGGCCACCGGAAAACACTTTGTCGAAAACGGCATCGAGCGAAAGCTCCTGGGCAGTGTTTTACCCAGGAGCGGGCAAGAACTACACCCCCGACTGCCGTCGAGCTTCTAGCGCGATCGGCGGATTATCACGTCACCGTTCACCGTTCGCACGGTAATTCGGCCCTTCCCCGAGCCGACCGTGGCACTTCCTTGCACATACCGGCGCGGCGTTCCTTCACTCGGGTCCCAGTCGCTGGTCTCAGTCACGTTCATCTTCCAGTCGCTATCGATTCGCGGTCGTCGCTCTCCGCGTGTATACGCCGTCTCGATATCGAGCGTTGCCGAAAGATCGGCGGGAAGAGTAAGGAGCACTTTACCGCTACCCGAAGTTACTCGCACCGCGTGCACACCGGCGCCAGAAACATTCACCTTCACATCCCCTGCTCCTGTCGACAGCTGGCCGGACCCGCGCAACGACGCGACACTGATGTCGCCGCCTCCCGTCGAGGCGGATAGGTCGCCATTGGCGGTTCCGATGGTGATGGATCCCCCTCCGGTACTCACGTCAGCGCCGTCGCTTACCGTTGTGAGGGATATGTCTCCTCCGTCGTTTCGCGTGATACGATCGCCGCCGCGCGCGGTACTCCTGGTTTTTCCACTTTGCGTGGTCGTGACTGTGCCGCTCGGGCCTTTTTGTCCGCTGCTTCGGCTGCCGCTCCGGACGTCCGTCTCATTCCTGTCGCTGTAAACGACATTGCCGCCACCCGAGCTGCCAGTAACTCCTCCGGTAACGCCCTGAATGCGAACCGATCCTCCTCCCGTGCTCACCGATCCGGAGAGGTTGGAGGTCGTAACGGTAACCGAGCCACCACCGGTCGAAAGTTGGGCATGCCCGCTGGCTCGGTTGATCGTGATATCTCCGCCCCCCGTGCTGCCAGTGAAGGTTCCGTTCACGTCGCGAATGGTGATTCCCCCGCCCGATGAGCTCACGCGAACAGAGAATCCGCGTGGGATCGTCAGAGCGATGTGGTGTGACGAGCTGAAGCTGCCGGTGTTCTCCCTGAAGTACGTCGCGAGCCGCGCGCCGCCGTTGCGATCGTCCTTCAGCGAGATCTCGGTGTTTCGCCAATCGCGGCCCCCGAGCACGGCGCGCATTCGCACGAGTGATTCATCGGTGCCCGTGATGTCGACACTCGCTCCTGTCTTGAGGTCGAGCACGAGAACGCCACCAGGCGACACGGTAACGAAACCCGTAACGGTGGAATCTGACACCGCCTCCAGCCGTGACGTTGCGGCGTCCGTTGAAGCGGCGACCCGTCGCTTCGAAACCCGCGGAGTTGCTTCCTCCGGTTCGATCCCCGGTGCGACCGCTGCTGTAATCGAAGGTGCAATCGTCCCGGGGACGATAGGCCCATTCGACCTGGTAACCACCGTTGCCTCGCGCGCCTCGAGCTGAACCGCTGAAATGAACACTACGAGGAGAGCACTTGCCGAGTATCCGCCAAGTCGCGCTGCGCGGCTCAGATTTCCGCGCGGGCCTCTCTCATCCAGCACAGCGAGGAGCCGGCCCTCGAGCTGCGAGGGCCTCGCCATGGCGACTGATACGAATCCAGGCATGCCCAGTGCACGCGCTGCACGCGCGACCTCCAGCAGGTGGGCGGCATAATCCGCGGGCGCGGTGCCGAGCTCCAGAACCCGGTCATCGCACGCACGTTCCTGTTCGCGCCGCAGTCGTCGCGCGGCAGCCCAGACGAGCGGATGAAACCAGTAGAGCGCGCATGCGACGCCAGCTCCAAAGCAGAGCCCGGTGTCGCCCGAAGCGATGTGCGCCATTTCATGCCGGAGAACGACAGCGCGGTGTTCATCACTCCATTCTTCGCTTTCCGCGGGTAGAAGAATCACCGGTGAGAGCAGGCCGAATGTCAGCGGAGTCGAAACGTCGCTACTTATCATCACGGACACTGCGCGTGCCGGGATGACGCCGTTGCTCTTCCTCCTTACGATTTCATCGCCGCTTGCGCTGACAGGGGTGGCCCTTCGGATCACACGCTTCATAGCTGCGATCCCGATCAACATCCGGCCGAGAACGAACACAACACCGGCAATCCACAGAAAAGCCATCAGCCGCCACTGACCCATTTTCGGCTGCGCAGACGCCGTGGTTCCGTCCATGGTCCCGACAGTGTAAACGCCAGCTACGCCAACGGGGACAGCAGCTGAACGGGGTTCAGGTGCCTGCGGCTCGGTCGCGCTGATGGGCGCTGCGAAAACCTGCCCGAAAGCAGACGCTCCAGGCAGAATCGCCACGCGCCACGCCGGAGCTGCAACGATTCCAATGGGAAGGGACACTGCGGCGGTCAGCGTCAACGCCCAGACAGCGCGCCTGGCTGCCGCCGGCGCGTTTGCCAGCGCAGCTGCTGCGATCGCTCCC
>DATAIM010000436.1:0-3264 GCA_036262655.1 Gemmatimonadaceae bacterium
AGGGAGGACTATGCTGAGTGGAGCGAGATCGTATGGCCAGTTGAATACTTCGGCGATCGCTCGCGCGTTTGCATTCAAGAAGTTGAAGTACTTGAACACGGCGAGGACGCCGACGTTCGCAACGATGCTCGCCGCGAGGAACAGCTTCCGTCTCCGGCCCGCTGCCGTCTCGATCATGATGCCGGCGGCATAGTCGATCGCGATCGTGAAGAACAGGATCAGGATGTAGACCGGGATGAACGCCATGTAGAAGTAGCAGCTCGCCGCCAGCAGCCACGCCCAGCGCCATCGGTGTGGCAGGACGAAATAGATCGTCACCACCACCGGGAAGAAAATGAGGAAGGTGAAGGAGTTGAAGAGCATTGATAGGGTTCGGCTGCCGTGGCAATATAAGGCCCCGCTTCACAGGCCACTTTGCCTCAATACATGTCATTGATTTCAACCGGCCATTCGATTGAGTGATACCAGAAGCGGGAACGGCGAAGGCCGCCGCGCTCTCATCTGCGGAATCTCGGGGCAGGACGGTGCGTACCTCGCGAAGTTCCTGCTCGATCGCGGATACGAGGTAATGGGAACCTCGAGAGACGCGCAGGTGGCCTCGTTCGACAAGCTCTCCGCGCTCGGCGTGAGGGACCGAATCCACCTAGAATCGATGGCGGTCACCGACTTCAGGAGCGTTTTACAGGCGCTCCGCAAAACTGCGCCGGATGAGATCTACAACCTTGCCGGCCAGACGTCGGTGGGCCTCTCCTTCCAGCAGCCCGTAGAGACGCTCGAGAGCATTACTCTTGGAACTCTGAACCTTCTGGAAGCGATCAGATTCGTGGAACGGCCAGTGAGACTTTACAATGCCGGATCCAGCGAGAGCTTCGGCGACACCGGCGGAGCGGCCGCGAACGAGAGCACTCCCTTCCGGCCGCAGAGTCCGTATGCCGTCGCGAAAGCGGCGGCCTTCTGGGAGGTAGCCAATTACAGGCAGGCGTACGGGCTCTTTGCCTGCTCGGGGATTCTCTACAATCACGAGTCGCCGCTCAGGCCTCGCCGATTCGTCACCCGCAAAATCGTCTCGGCGGCTTGCAGAATCGCCGCGGGCAGCAGAGAGAAGCTGCGGCTCGGAAACCTCGACATCGAGCGCGACTGGGGCTGGGCGCCGGAGTTCGTGGAAGCGATGTGGATGATGCTTGCGCAGCCGGAGCCCCGCGATTTTGTCATCGCAACCGGAGAAGCGAATTCCCTCCGCTCTTTTGCCGAGCACGCTTTCCGCGAGGTGGGACTCGACTGGCAGGACCACGTGGAGATCGACCCTGCTTTTCTCAGGCCTACGGACCTGAGTCGCGGCATAGGTGACCCGTCACTCGCCGGCGAAATACTGGGCTGGAAAGCCCGCTACCGCATGCGCGACGTCGTCAGGATGATGGTGGAAGGAGAGATAGCAGCAGCCCGATAGCTGCGCATGTTACGGCTAAACGCCGGCGTTGCTCCCAAGTATCAGGGGACGAACCGCCTTCCACAGCGGCTGCAGCGGACGGAACGCGCGATACCTGCTGAAGAACGAGCCTTCGGTATCGAACTCTCTATGGTCCCGGATTGGCGCGCGCATTATCGCATCGAACTCTTCGCGCGTCAGACCGAGTTTTTTCAGAACATAGTCGCGATCGCGCTGCATCTGCGCCGCATCGTATGGCGGCGCCTCGAGCTGTTGAAGTGCGTCAGCCTTCGTGATCTGCCCCGAACAGATCAAGCTCGACAGATGCGCCTTCCGCTTGTCGACTCCGAATTTCACCGGCAGGATATAACCCTGGTAGAATCGCGTGAAGATCGATTCATGGTGCTTCCCGCCGTAGTCACGCCAGCCAAGCTCGTCGACGAGGAGCCGCTTTACCTCCGCCTGATTGTAAGGGACAAAGTCGAGCAGGGTGACAACCTCGGTGTTCGACATCCGTATGCGGCGTTTCATCGCAAAATCGACGAACGGATAGGTTTTTACACTGCCCCGCCCGAACTTGCGATGAATGTCGCGGATATTGATGTGGTCCAGCTTGTCGTATGTCCACACATACGGCAGCACGCCCTCTGTCGCGACGTTATTGCCGCTGAGCACATACGGGATCCGGTTGTCGATCGCCATCTGAAACAGCGCACCATAGATCGCATGATCGGTCAGGACTTCGATGTCGATGACCGAGGCACGAAGGTACGCGATCTGAAGCTCTCTGAACTCATCCCAGTTGATGACGTAAGTCTGGAGGTCGAAGCCCAGCTTCTCGACGATGCTGTGGATGTTCTTGACCGCAAGCTCGGAATTCCAGCCGTTGTCGAAATGCACTACCAGGGGTCGGAGGCCTTCCCTCCGCGCGATGTAAGCCAGATATGAGCTGTCCACGCCGCCGGAAATCCCGAGGATGCTGTCGTATTTTCCCCGCTTCGCACCAGCCTTGACGCGCGCCACGGATCGGCGAAAGGCCTCGTCGCGGGCGGCGTCACCGGCGGGAAGCGCCGCCATCTGGCGATCGAAGTACCGGCAGTGATTGCAGACGCCTTCGGCATCGAACTCTATGTCTGCATGATCGGTCGTGCCGAGCACGCAGCGCGAGCACTGACGATATCCACCGGTTACAGCCAAAGTCTGTACTCCTTCCATCTCGCGAATTCCCGGGCGGGGATGTAGCCCCGATACTCGTGCTTGTAGCGGTATCGCACGCACTTCTCCGGCTCGAGGGTCCGGATGACCCGCGCGGGATTTCCGGCAATCACCACATATCCTTCCGGGAACGACCGAGTGACAACCGAACCGGCTCCAACCACGGTGAAATCACCCAGCTCCACACCCGGAAGCACGACCGCTCCCATTCCAATCCAGCAATAACTGCCGATCCGAACCCCAGCCGCCAGGTCGTGCATCCGGTGATCATAGACATCGTGGTTTGCGCTGATGATCCCGACGTTCTGCGCGATCTCTGTGTAGTCGCCTATTGTCACTCTGCCGAGGCCCTGGATATAGCAGCCGGGTTCATAGCCCGGAGAGGTGTCGCATCCGACGAGGATATTCTGCCATTGGTTCACTTTGCTCGTGAAGTGCACCGGCCAGTAAGCACCTCGGTTGAAGCCCAGCACTTTCTGGAAGAACCAGATGCGGAAAGTTCGCGGGTTCTGGGACTCCTCGGTCTCCCGGACAAAACGGAACCAGGGCAGATGGCGGGCGGCAAGATAGACCGCGAAACAGACCCGCTTCCACAGGCGCGCAATGACGCGACCGATGCGCCC
>DATAIM010000437.1:0-16302 GCA_036262655.1 Gemmatimonadaceae bacterium
GCCGGCAATGCCATATTCAATGCCGATGATCCGCGTTCCGAAATCAGTGCTTTGCGCATGAAATGCCTGGAGCTCGTATGACGTTCAGAAAACAGATTGGCTCGGTGCTTCTGGGAATCGGCTTCGTCGTGGCGCTGCTCGCCGCGGGGCGGACTATGCTCAGGGACGAGCTCTCACCTGTCGGCATTGGAGCCGAGGCGCCCGACTTCACGGTGTACACGCTGGGCGCGACTCCAGCAAGGAAGACACTCGCTGACTACCGAGGACAGGTCCTGTTGATCAACATCTGGGCGACCTGGTGCGTGCCCTGCCGCGTGGAGATGCCAAGTATCGAGCAGCTCCACCGCGCATATGCGCCGAGGGGTCTAAAGGTGCTCGCCGTAAGCGTCGATGATCCTGGCACCGACGCGCAGGTGCAAAGCTTCGTAAAGGAATTCGGATTGACGTTCGAAGTTCTCCGGGACCCGAAGGGTCAGCTCGGTGACGTGAGCCGCGACTACCAGACCAGCGGTTACCCGGAGACAGTCATCGTCGGCCGCGATGGTCTCATCCGGAAGAAGCTGCTCGGCGCACATGACTGGAATTCCCAGGAAAACAGGGCGCTGATCGAGCGCCTGCTGAACGAGAAAGCGGACTGAGCTTGCCGCGCATCCTTGGCATCGAGACGTCCTGTGACGAAACGTCGGCTGCTGTGCTCGACGGCAGTGGCGACGAAGTCGAGATGCGATCGCTTATCATCCTGTCGCAGGACGTTCACAAGGTATTCGGAGGGGTCGTCCCCGAGATCGCATCACGCGCGCATCTCACCAGCATCGTTCCCGTTGTCGCGCGAGCTCTCGACGAAGGAGGCAGCACACTCGATAATATCGACGCAATTGCGGTGACGTCCGCCCCGGGTCTCATCGGTGCGCTGCTGGTTGGAGTGTGCTACGCCAAATCGCTCGCGTTTGCCCGCGGTGTTCCGCTGATAGGCGTTCATCATATGGAAGGGCATCTGTTCGCGACCGCGCTCGAGCACCGCGAGGCGGTTCCTCCATTTACGGCGCTCCTCGTCTCGGGAGGCCACACGATGCTGCTCGATGTCGAGGAGTGGGGTCGTTATCGAATGCTTGGCGCTACACGCGATGATGCCGCGGGCGAAGCTTTCGACAAGGTCGCGAAGCTCCTGGGCTTGCCGTATCCGGGAGGGCGCCCGATCGAACAGCTCGCGCGCGAGGGGAATCCCGACCGCTTCAGGTTCAGCAGGCCGATGGTTCGCGGCAACGACGAAGTCGGAGACGAGGGATACTATGACTTCTCATTCAGCGGGCTGAAGACGGGAGTGCTCAACGTCGTTCGCGCGGCGGAGGATATCGAGCGGGACAAGGCGGACATCGCGCGCGGTTTTCAGGATGCCGTGATTGGCTCGCTGGTCGAGAAGACCCTGCGCGCGGCACGCAACTTCGGGCGCAATCGCATTGTTCTGGGCGGCGGAGTCGCCTGCAACTCTGCGCTCGTGAATGCGATGAGAGAGCGCGCGCGAGAGCTCGATGCTCAGGTATTCGCTCCGCGGCCTCGCCTCGCTACGGACAATGCGGCGATGATTGCGCGGGCCGGTCTATTCCACGTCGAGCGCGGCGAGCGCTCCGGGCTCGATCTCAATGCGTTCGCCAGCCAGCCGATTCCCGGGCTCATCGCCGCATGACCAGCTGATATGATTCCCCACGTCTTCGCAGAGATCGTCCACCACCCGGTCGCTTACAAGTTCGGGCCGCTCCAGTTCACGGGCTTCGGCTTCGCGATGCTGATGTCGTTCGTGATCGCGCAGATCATTCTGCAGCGGGAAATGCAGAGGAAAGGTCAGGATCCATCACACGCCGGTGACATGATCTTCGCGGCTGTAGTCGGCGGGCTGCTTGGAGCCAAGCTTTACTACGCGATTCTGATCGGAGACATCGGCTCGCTCATGAGCCGCGCGGGTTTTGTTTTCTGGGGCGGCCTCATTGGCGGGATAGTCGCCGTGACCGCCGTGGTGATGAAGAAGCGGCTGGGGGTAGCGCGGCTGAGTGACCCTGTCGCGCTTGCTCTTCCCGCTGCGTATGCGGTTGGGCGCACCGGGTGCTGGGCAGTCGGAGATGATTACGGGCGCCCGTTCAACGGCCCATGGGCAACGACCTTCCCTCAGGGCGCTCCTCCGTCGACGGTCGCGAACATGTCGAACATGTTTGGCGTGAACTTTCCGGCAGGGACCCCGCCGGCCCAAGTGGTCGCCGTGCATCCCACGCAGCTTTATGAAGTGCTGATGGGGACCGTGATGTTCTTCGTTCTCCTCCGCTTCCGCGATCACAGGCATGGCGAAGGATGGCTTTTCGGCCTTTACTGCGTGCTCGCGGGAATCGAGAGGTTCGTGGTAGAGTTTTTTCGCGCGAAGGATGACCGGTTTTTCGCAGGCGGCATAACGACCGCCCAGATCATCGCAATGGGCTTTGCGCTGTTCGGCGTGATATGGATGTTCGTCAAGCGGAACCCTTCAGTGCCGACTCGCCGTACCGCTACTCGCGCTGCCTGACAACTCGTTAAAAAGCTTTACTACAGAGGCCACGGAAAACGCTTCTGGGTTCTTCAAACCGAAAATCTGTGGTCTCGTTTTTTTCTCTACGCATCTGTGGTTCGGTTTTCTTCTTTGAAGAGTGCAGTTCACGCTCAAATCGAACGCGCAAATGAATGCAGCTGATTAACCGCCCGCCGCGGAATTACCACGTATCGCACGATACTGTTGTAGAACTCGAGACGGCTATTCTTGCCGACTCGCGCGTTACACCCGCAGATATCAGCCGGCCAGCTGAAATTATGGTCGACACTGCTGCACGCGCGCTGAGGAGAGCCGGCGCCGACCTGGGCTCGCTGCTTCGCGTGAGCACACGGAAAGGAGCTGCCATGGATCGCGACTACATGGCGGTGATGATGGAGCTCGATCCCGTCAAGACCGCGCCCTGGTTCATTCATCGAGCGCGGCGGAGCCTCTATCTGTTCGACGCATGGCCGCAACGTCACGCCGAGATCCGCCGGTTCGTGCAGACGTGGGGAGTCGACTTTGTGTTCGTCTCCTCTTCCGAGGCCGCCGAGCGCCTTCGGGCTTCGGCTGATCGCTGCGGTTTTTTCTGGATTCCCGAAGGTGTTGATCCGGCGAAATACCAGTGGCGCTCCTTCTTCGAGAAGGACATCGACGTCCTTCAGCTCGGCCGCAAGTACGACGCACATCATGACGTGATCCTGCCGGCGCTTTCAGCGGCCGGAAAGTCCTACGTCTACGAGAGGGAAAAAGGGAAAATCATTTACCCGACTCGAGCCGAATTCGTCATCGGACTCGCGCGCTCGAGAATCTCGATCTGTGTCCCGTCGAGCATCACTCACCCGGCGCGCGCCGGGGACATAGAGACGATGACCACCCGGTACCTGCAATCGATGGCCTCGAAATGTCTCGTGCTGGGTCACGCCCCGGCGGAAATGGTGTGCCTGTTCGGGTACAACCCGGTGGTCGAAATCGACATGACCAATCCGGCTGCACAGATCCTGGACATTCTGGAGAATTTCGAGGCGTATGTGCCGCTGATAGAGAACAACTTTTCCGCAGTTACCGAATCGCACACGTGGAAGGAGCGGTGGGATAGAATGGCGGCTGTTCTATTTGACTGATCCGTGATCAGCGGGCCGCAACAGTCTCCGCCCGCGGCATGAAGGTCTTCACGATCATGAATACGAACAGCACTACGAGAATCCCCTGCGCGACCAGCGTCTCGAGACTTGGAAAGATTCCCATCGACGGAAGGCTCGGCACACCCTTCAGCACCGTGATTCCAACGACATTGCCTTCCTGTAGCTCGCGGATTCCCTTCCCAAGAAAAACGAAGGCCATGTAATACAGGAGGACGCTCGTTACAGTGAAGAAAGGTCGCATCGGGATTCTCACGCCGAACCGGTAAAACAGCGTGAAGATGATTCCCAGCGCCGCGAAGCCCACGATAATCCCGAGGGAGAGCGGCATCGCAACATTTCCTTCGCTGAACAGCGCCTGATAGAACAGCGCTGTCTCGGCACCTTCGCGGAAAACGGCGAGGAAGGCGACAAGAGCGAGTGCCTTGCCGCCGCCGTGGTCGAGTGCGGCGGTGACCTTCTCGCGGATGAACTTCTGCCACTTCGCGGCTTCGACTTTCGAGATCAGCCAGTAGCTGACGGAAAACAGGACTGCCACGGCAGCCAGCATCGTGACTCCCTCGACGATTTCGCGGCTCGTGGGGAGACTTGCGAACGCTGTCTTGAGGATCACCACCATGACTCCGCTCGCAAGAAGACCGAGAGCGATTCCCGTCCAGATCGAGCGAAGCCGCTGATGGTTTCCGGTCTTGATAAGGAAGGCCACCACTGCGCCAATGACGAGAATCGCCTCGAATCCCTCGCGGAGTATGATCAGGAACGATTGGAGGAATGCACTCCACCCGCTCCCGGTGGGGCGGGTAAGCTCGACGACGCGCGGAAGATCGAGTGCAATTGCCTCACGCGCCCGCTCGGCGACGCTCAAGTCTGCGGACCGTAGCGCCCCCTTGAAGTCGGCGAAATGACGCTCCATCGAGGCGACGAGGCCCGGCTGCCGTGCCCGTGCAGGCGTCTCGAGCGGCTCGAATGCAATGTAGGCGTCAAACGCCCGATCCCCGGCCTCAGCTGTTCGCCCGGCTCTGGCGAATTCGAGAGCGCTGTCGAGCAGCGCAAGAATCGAATGCGCCGCAGCGGCTCCCGGCGCAGCGGTTACATCGGCAGGCGCGGTGGGAACCTCCATCTTCGTGCCGCGAAGTGCGTACACATAGTTGATGATGTTCCACCGATCCTGCGGAGACAGCGCGCTGAATGCCGGCATCGGCGTCCCACGAACACCCACCGAGACTACGTTGTACGCAAGCGTGGGGCTGAGGTCGGGCGTCATCTTCCCGGAGCCGATTCCCGGGACGGGCACCGGAGACGCTTTTGCCGCCGGGCCATCACCGAGGCCGCGCTCTCCATGACAGGATGAGCAGTTCTGAGTGAAGGCAGCGTGCCCGCGAGCGGTGTCGAGGGGGCCTGCGGGCAGGTCCAAAGCTCCCGCGGCCCCCATCGCTCCCTTGAAGCGGGCATGCAGGAGCCGGAGGTTCTGCGGGGGAACGCGCATTCTGACACCGCTGATCATGCTGTCGAGCAGCGCCTGAGCCTGAACCGCCTTGTAACCCTTCAGTCGTTGAGCGACTCCCCGGGCGTCCTCGAGGAATCCCGCCGTCTCACGGTATTCATCGCGGGAAATCAGCTTGCCGCTCCCGTCTACCGCTTTGCCATACTCTTCAACGGCAACACTTACGATGCTCGACAGCCGCTTCGCGGAATTCTCCTGAGCAGCTGCCGCCGATGAAAAAACCCCCACTAGAACCGCGGTAATGAGGGCGAAGCGAGCACGTGCATTCATTGCCGAGTAAATCTATCCGGATACCATGGAGGGGCAATCGGGCTGAATGTGATAGTCGACGCGCAACGACTTACGCGTTTTCGGGAGAGTACTCATATATCCCGGCCAGCTCGCGGGCGGAAAGGGCGGCTCGCTCGCCTGTTCGCGCCTCGAACTTCACGACAAAATCGGCGAGTCGCTCAGCCGTAAAACCCGCTCTCGGAAGCGGAAGCGCCGCAATCGCGCGCTCGATCTCCTCCGGTGATCCCTCCACCTCCACGAGCCGGTCCATCCGCGGGTACTCCTCGAAGCGAACGGTCGCGCCGTGAAGCTTGTATTGGGCGATCCACCGCTCGATGTCCCTGACGATCACGTAACCCATTCTGGCCAGGATCTGTGCGAGAGCATCGGGATCGCCTGCTGTGGTGGAAAGCTCCTCGCGAACCTTGTACCCGTCCTCGTAGCGCGTCGGCCCTTTCCAGTCCAGATGTCCGATCGTTTCGCTGCTCGAAGCGTAGACGCGCAGTCTCAGAACGTGGTCTGCCAGCAGCATACGCCCGGCGGTATCCGCGTAGCGAACATCGATCAGCTGACCCTCGAAATCCAGCTCGGCACCGGCTCTCTCCAAAGCATCGCGTGCTGCCTTTACATCGCCAACGACACTCTTCAGCTCGACTTCACGCATTCATTATTCGCTGGAGAACGGCAGAGGTATCGGCGAGCGTCTCGAAAACAGCGTAGGCCCCGTGGCTTTGCAGGTCTTCGACTGTGTAGCGTCCGGTCGCCACACCGATCGCTCTCGCGCCAATCGATTCTCCACAGCGGATATCGGCAGGGGTGTCGCCGATCACAATGAGGCGATCCCCCGCAATGTCCTTCCCGAGCAATGCGCGAGCCCGCCGCTGTGCTACCGCGGGAAGCTCCGGCCGTTCCTCATGGTCCGAGCCGAAGGCGTTGATCCTGAACCGCGAGATGTCTATGCCCGCGGCACCGAGCTTCGCGCGCGCGCCCTGCTCGATATTTCCGGTGAGCAGGCCGAGCACGACATTATCCTGGCGCTCGAGCTCATCGAGCAGCTCGCGAACACCGGGATATACGTGAACGGTTCGCTCTCCCGATGCCAGCTCGGCCCTGAGGCCCTCGAGATACGTCGCGAGAAGCGATTCCATCTGCGCATCTATGTCGGCATCGGTCAATCCTTCGGACCTCATCAGATCCCGGACGATCTGGCGATCTGTCTTTCCGTCATAGTGATACTCCTTGCGGCCGGGCGAGCCGAATACGCTGGTGAGGGCGCGCTCCATCGCAATCCGGCCAACTCCTCCGCTGCGGAGTATGGTACCGTCGATATCGAACAGGACTACTCTCAAGTTCTCGTCAGAAACAGACCCGTCATGATCGTGCCGGTTCCCACACCCTGCCAGACGGTTGGCGCGTCGTGGAGAAAAATCCAGGCGACGGTGATCGCGATGACGGGCTGGAGATTGGCATACACCGCGGTTCGGGTGGGGCCAAGGACGCGAAGACCGCGATACCAGAACAGGTAGGCGACACCCATCGAGATCACGCTCGCGTAAAAGACAGCGCCCCAGGCGGCGGGGCCCATCAGCGACCACTCGGTCGCGACGAGCGACGGCATTGCAAACAATACCATCGGGATCGAGCCGCCGAGCATTGTGAAGGCGGACAGGTGAATCGGATCGAGCCGTCGCGCATATGGCTGAAGCAATACGGTAAATGCTGTCCAGCACGTTGTTCCACCGAGCACCAGCATGGTTCCGAAGAGGGTGCTCTTGCCGCTGCCTCCGCGCGAGCTGCCCAGCACGACGAGAGCGACGCCGCTCAGCGATAATGCGATTCCGCCAAGAACGCGGCGATTCACGCGATCCACCCCGCGCACGCGGCTGACGATCGCGATCAGCGCCGGGGTTGCAGCCACGATCAGAGCCGCGTTTGCGACTTTGGTTCTGGCGAGTCCCTGCACAAAGAGGATCTGGTAGAGGCCGTTGCCGAGAATTCCCAGGGCCATGAGCGGGAGAATGTCACGGACTGACGGGAATTGCCGTTTCCTGGCGGAAGCGAATCCCATCAGAACGGCCGCGGCGAGCATTACGCGAAGTCCGGTAAAAGCCATCGGACTCATCACTTCGGTTGCGAACTTGACGACACTGAAGTTGATGCCCCAGATGAGCGCCATCAGGAGCAGAAGCGCGTCGGTCTTTCCGAATCCGGCGGGTTTCTCTCGCGGCGTCATCGGTCTTAAACTAGCTGGTCATCGGTTGCCCCTGCTACTTTCACGCATGCACATCTCGTTCGCTGTATTTGCCGACGGCGCGAACCTTTCGCAGGAAGGAAAGCTCAACGTTCTGGGTGTTTTCGACGCGCTTGCTGTTGGGGGATTCCCGTCGCTTCATCCGCGAACCCATTTCGTGCTGCGACTGAAAGGGACCGCGGAGGACATTGGACAGCACAGGCTGTCGTTCAGCTGGGTGAATCCCGCGGGAGAGGTGCTATGGTCGTCGGACGGGGAGCTGAATGTTGCTCAGGGCCCGAATCCCGCCTACGAGATGGATCTGCCGATCATCGCTGTCATCGACCTTCCGCTCAACATGCCGGGACTTTACACCATGAGCGTTGTGCTGGATGGAACACCGACCGCGGATGTGCGACTGCATGTTTCGGGAACCGCTCCCGTCGTCATGCCGCCACCGTCCGGCATGTTCAGCTGACGAATATCGCGGACACGAAGCCAGGACGAGGAGAAACAGCCAACAGGAACCAGCTACGGCTGGTTGCTATGGACTTACAGCTCGCCGTTCGGAGTCAGCTGTGATTGCCCGCCCGGCCGCTGTCGGCGCAAGAATCCGCCTTGCAAACCGGAAGTTCCGCATCAGCGATGTGACGTACTCATCCGGCTCGATGAAGCTGTCAACGCAATGACCCCCCCGGCCGAGGGCAAGGTGCACGATGAGGCCCGGCCCAGCACCCAGCGCCACATGCGTGATGTGTCCGTCGTCCCGGTCCGAGAAAAAGAGAAGATCACCCGCCTCGAACGCATCGAGTCCCCCTTCGATCACGACACCCTGCGTCGCCTGCTGCCACGCGTCGCGAAGCAGCCTCACCCCGTGGAGCGCGAACACGGACTGCACCATGCCGGAGCAGTCAGCCCCCCAGGGAGTGACTCCGCCCCACTGATAATAAGTTCCCTGAAAAAGCCCGGTCGCGGACGCGACGATCGCGTCTGCGTCGACTGAAAAGATCTCGCGCCTGCGCGCTCTGTCGAGCGCACGTCCGCTGACGCACTTCCCTTTTCCGATGAGGGCGCCAAGCGGCAGTTCGATCATCACACCATCAGCATCGCGAAGGCTGCATCCCATCGAGAGGTCGCCGGGAGTTTCCCATCCCCACTCGATGCATTCCTCGCCTTCAACACTCTCGCAATATCCCTCATGCGTCCATCCCTCGTACCCATCGGCGCCGCGCACACGCAGCCATTTACCGTCGGTCGCGTGAACCTCGGCGCAGTGACCGTACAGTATCTGCGTCTCCTGGGTCGCTGCCGCACGCGGCTCGCGCAGCACAGGTGCGAGCGGGGTTCGCGCCCGCACGAGTCGCGGACTCAATGCTCGGGCCAGTCGATGAGGGGGATCTCGGGCGACGCCGGAACCGCGTCGCCAACCGCGTCGGCGCAGCTGCGGCACTTCATCACACCCCGGAAGCTGCAGATGACGCAGATGAAGGTGCCGCACTCGGTGCACGGATAACCTTCCGACGCGCGCTCCTCGTTGCCGCAGAACCGGCAGACCATCGCGTCCTTCTCGCGCCGATCGCTCATTCTAGAACCGCCATGTCCTGAAGAAATCGAATCCAAGCTGCCTCGGTGTCTGCTGCTGAATCTGCGGGGCGTTGCGGGCACAGGTCACATCGCTCGATCCCGGCTCGACACCAGCCTGAGCAGTATAGGTCGAGTTGAACCTGTACTCCAGCTTGAGACCGAAGTTGTCCTTGAAGTTGCTGGCGTTCACGAAGCACAGTCCAGTACTGAGGCCAAGGAACCAGTTGCTTCCAATCTGCTTGCCGACGATCGCGCGCGAGTTGAGGAGACTGTAGAGATAGGGATCCGCCGCTTGCGCGGCACGGGTCTCATTGATGCGTCCCGTCTGAAGCTCCACGATGTCCACCAGATTTCTCGGAATCGCGCTGGTGAGCAGACTGCCGCCATACCTGAGCGCGAACGACGCCAGCTGCGAGCGATACAGGCCATTCGTGTTGTCGAGAGCAATCGCGGGCTCCCCGGTTATCAGATAGCTCAGAAGATCGGATTGCGAGAGCGGCAGGTTGTCGGGATTGTCGAGCGCGAGCGTCGGGCGCGCAAGTGTTCCGGCAATCGTGACGCGCACGCGAATGTCGCGACGGTTCGCACTGCGTTGGTTCGGCTGGCGGATAGTGTGAATTGCGCGGATGTCGAGTGTCGGATTGAGGTCAGGAGTTCCGAAAAACCGCAGGCTTCCGCTTTCGACGTCGAACGTCGGCTGCACGAACGGATCGACGAGAGTCAGGCGATACGTGCCACGGACGGCACTGAGCGTTCCTTCCAGCGCAAGCGCAGATCTGTCTCCCGTCTGCGGGCTGCGGCCGAGAGTCACGTTGAGCGAGCCGCCGAGCTTGACGTTCGCCTCGGAGGATCGAAGCCACACGGCGTCGCCGATGTTAACCGCCACATTCTCGAGCGTCAGATTCCGCGCGAAGTCACTCGGCGTCTCCGGCAGGAGCTTGCGGTCACGGGACAAAAGCGTGTCGATGATTCCCGCGAACTCCGGGTCACTCAAATCGACGATCTGCTTCGTCAGCAGCTCCGGGATGAAGATCGAGCCGCGGTCGACCCGGACCGCTCCGCTGACTCTCGCCCGGTTGTACGGGCCGGTGAGGGTCAGATCCTGGTCAGTCGATATATCGAGCGACGCGAGCCCTGGTTTTTCGATGATGTGGAAATTCCTCGCCTGGCCCCGAAGCGCGAACACTGGGTTCTTGTATTCCGCGAGGCTCACGAAGCCCTGCACACCAAGAGTCCCGCGCCGTTCCCGGGCAGTCTCGGCCGACATGCGCTGGATGAACACCGTATCGCGCTCGAGCAAAACGTCGGCGTTGAATCGATCGAGCGTCAGGCCCACGTTGGTGAGCGTCGCTGATCCATTCTTGATGCGGAACTGGCCGTCGATCACAGGCTGCTTCACCGTTCCGCGCACGTCCACGTTCGCGACAAGCGAGCCGTGCGCGCGCTGAAATCCCGGGACGAACGCCTCGAACACCCCAAGGTCAACGCTGTCGGTGCGAAGATTTCCCCGAACCGAATCACCGTTGAGGCTCACACCGCGGATGGCCAGCCGCGCAGTACTTGAATGGCGGAGCATCAATGAGTCGAGGGAGCCGCCCCCGCCCACGAGCCTGATGCGTGCGGGCGCTTCCATGCGGTAGCTGCTTCCGCTGGAAACCGTGACAACACCACTGTCGAGGGAAATCAGTGTCGTATCTAGGGCGAGCCTCGCGCTCCCGCCGATACTGGACACGACTCCGCCCTCGCTCGTAAGCCGCGCAGTGAATCCCGCGCTCGTGCTCGACCTCACATCTGCGTTCGCTACCAGGGACGTGAATCCGAAAGCTCCCGCGCGAATGGTATCCGCGCTGAACGATACCTGTCCCGCGGGTTTGTCAGGAAGATTCGCGAGGGAAAACTTGCCGGTGATTTTCTCCACGCTTCGTCCGCCGGCGACGAGCTCTCGTCCGGTCAGCGTCCCATCCACAGCGAGAAGATCCCTGGTGCCGCGCAGCTCCCCCGCAATTCGAACTGCTCCACGCAGCGAGTCGGTGGACATGGAAGTGTTGCGGCCGATATATCTCTTCACATCGGAAAGCGAATCGACGGCAACGTTGAATGCGAGTTTCCCCTCGATTCCCTCGATCAGCCCGATCGTTCCCGAAGCAGAACCGTGCGCTGCGTCACTCCGCACGACGAGAGTATCGATATGAGCGAGCCCGTTGTCGAGCCTGACGCTGGCGCGTGACGACGCGACCTTCAGCTTCTCGATCATTCCCTTGAACGATCCGCCCAGCCGCCCCGTCCCGACAACAAGAGAGTCGCCAACGAAATCGATGAAATAGTCACCGGCGAGCGCTGTCTTCGGCGCTTTGGGATTCTCGAGCAGCGCCCGGAGATCGAGGCTGGCAATCGTACCGCTTCCGTGCGCGCCATACGTCGGAAGCTCGCTGTCCACAGTACCCGCGTAGGAGATGATGCCGCCCGGCCCGGTAAGTGTTGTTGCGACGGTCAGATTCGCCGCCTCGCCTTTGACCCGGATAGGTCCGGAATAATTGCCGCGGAGAGGAATGTCCGGATACGACCGTGCGAGAGTCGTCATCGCCAGCGGCGCGCCCTCGAGGGTCATGTCGTAAGACATGAATTTTTCGTGCGACGTCATTCTTCCGCTGCCCGTGATCCGCGACACCGGGAGCGCTCCGTCGTGATGCGTGATGTCAGCCTGCGAGAACCGCGCATCCAGCCACAGGGAGTCCAGCCGGGTAGTCCCCGAGATTGTACCCTTGAGCGCCAGGAAGGCAGGGTTCAGGAATTGAAGCGTCCGCAGGTCGAGCGTTTCGATTTTGACATCGAATCCCCGGAAGACCGTGAATGCGGGTTGAAACACATCGAGCTGCCCGCGCGCAGAACCGCGCGAGATCGCGCCGGGCACGTTCGCATCGGAGAAGGTGAATTGCGTCTCGTCGACGTTGAAGCGATTGAGTGGACCGCCCCGTCCCCGCAGATACCCTCGGATCTGTCCACGCCACGGGTATGGGAACGGCTTCCCGTTGAACTCCCTGATCAAAGCGAAATCGAGCGGCGCCCCGACGAGGCTCACATCCTTGAGCACGAGCATCTGGCCGCCGACACCATAAGTCATGTTGCCGGTAAGGCGCGATCGAGTCGTGCTCACGTCCATGTCGCGCACCGCGTAATCGATCACTCGCGGATGTCCCACGTTGTTGATGAACAAATCGAGGCGGCCTCCACCTGTCGTCGGCAGAGTGGGATACACCCACGCGATATCGCTCATCGCAACCCGGTCGCCCACTACATGGACGTCATACCGCATCGGAACCCCGCCGCCCCACACGAGCTTTCCGCGCGGGATTTTCCCCTTCGACGAAGCCAGCTCGAAGGCCGGCGACTGGATCCAGATCGAATCACCAACGTGCCGCACCTCGGCGGCAATGCGCTTGACGTTGAGTGGAGGGTCGGACGAGTTGAAGCTCGCCTTCGTGATACGAAACATTCTTCCGGCACTGTCGGGGTCCGCAAGGCGCGCGTAACCAAGGCTCGCGTTGAAGCTTGTGAACCTGTAGATGTGCGTGAAGCCTTCGCTCGTCCGCCTGATCTCCGTGCGCCACTGGTTACCCGGAGCATTGCGAGTGAGCGAGCCGAGCGCGCGTGTGATTGCGCTGTCACGCTTGTAGCCCCGGAGAGTGTCAGGCGGATGCCACCGCATGCCGACAATGATGTTCGCGTTGCGGATGTCAGCCGAATCCGTCACGATGAAGTCGCCGAACTTATGTGTTGCGCCTGGTGGCTTTTTCGGGCCGGACGGGAAAACGCGCTGGTAATTCCATTTGCCGTCCTCGTGCTCCTGAAGACGTACTACCGGATGTTCGACCGCGACATGACTCAGGAGCACACGGCGGTCGAAAAGATCGCGCATGTCGTAGCGTACTCTGACCTTCCCCGTAGCGAGCAGAAGCGAGTCCTCGTCGTCGCGGATCTCGAGCGAGTCGATCGTTACACCGTTGAAGAGTCCGCCGCTCAAGCGTCCAACGAAGATCCGTCCCTTCACTTTGCCCGCTACCCATGACTGCACGTATCGGCGCACCTGGCGCTGGCCGTAACCTGTCTGCGTTACGGACACGATGACAGCAGCCACGGCCACGAGTATAGTGAGCAGAGCGAGACCGCTCCAGAGAACAATGCGGCGGCGGCGCGACATTGCCTAGAATGCCTGCCCGATGGCGAGACCGAATGTCAGCCGGCTGAGAAACCTCTCACTCGTCCGAGGTGTGAACGTGGGGGGACAACGACCCTCCGTCTGCTTCAATCCGTCGCTCGTTCTGTGCACCGGGAGCAGATTCCCCGGGCTGACACAGGGGAGCGACCCCGCGGGCGTGCCGAGATCATCGACTGGCGTGCCGCCAGGGACTTCGTAGTAGAGCGGCCCCGATGGGCGGCGGTACGGATTGTATCCGACGACCAGTCGTACCGGTCCGACAGGAGAGAACCCGGTAAGCTGCACTCCGGGCGTGACTTTGATCGAGAAACGCTGAAAGCTTCCGGTGCCCCCGCGGTTCCATACATCACCTGCATCGGTAAAGAACGTCCACTGAAGGAATTCGGAAAGAAATGGACTGGGGAAGCGCAGCTCGAGATTGCTGACGACCATCGAGTTTCCACCGACCGGCACTGCCCGCCGGAAGCTTCTCACACTGTCGGCAACGCGGAACAGCGAATCTCGTACTGTCGCCGTCGGGAGTACCAGACGGTAGGAATCAGATATGTAGATCGCAGAGCCGAGCTCGTTCTGCGAGAAACCACGCACTGTTGTCGGCCCGCCCGCGTACAGACGCTCCTGCGGCGGGATAAAGCCTGTTGTCGTTCCGAAGCTTCGCCCGAACACGGCGCCGCCCCGCACTCTGAATGCCAGCACCGTGCGATTCGAGATCGTCCAGTACTGCGATCGCTCCGCAACGATCTTGTTGAACTGAAGCGCGGTGTCTGACGCGATCAGGGGCGACGCGTGGCGCGCTTCGATCCGCCACTGAAAACCTCTTGTCGGCGAGATGAAGTTGTTGGACTTGTCTCGCGACACGACTACGCTTGCGACCGCAAGTCGTTGTGTCTGCTGAAGCCGCCGGCGGTCCTCCCTGTCGCACACATTGAACACGGCGCAGAAGAGCGCAGGCTGCGCTTCAGTGCGCCCAAGGTCCAGGGAGTAGGCGAACGTGACGGGCACTGCCTCCCATCTCCGCCACTCGAGCGAGGCGATGCCGCCGATGGTAGTGGTTCTGAGGTATGCGTTGTACTCGGATATTCGCTCGCTGAACAGCGTCACTGTGGGAAGAAATGCCAGGCCGGAGAACACCGGTTGCCGGAGCGTTGCGCCGACGTAGTAATTCAGCTTCCTGCTGAACGGATCCCGCCGCGCCTGCGGGCACATGGCATTGAACCCGGATATCGGGTCGCCAATGCCTATCTTCGAGACGCGTGTGGTCAGGTCGAGCCGGCGGGCTGTGCGGAGGAAATTGTAGTTCGACAGCTCACCGGTGACGCGAAAGCAGTCCAGTGTTCCATAACCGGCACCAAGTCTCGCCGATCTGGTGCTGTTCTCCGCCAGAACCGCCTTGATGCGGACGACCGAATCCGCTGGGCCCATCGCCGTGTCCGGAATGATCGACACATGCTGGTAAGCCTCCGTCCGGTAAAGGGTGCGCTGCGCATCGAGGAGATCCTCCTCGCGATAGACCTGCCCGGAGTCGAAGCCTATGATCCGGCGTACGACTCTGCTCGGCACCTGCTGTGTTTTTTTCTCGAACGGCACAACGTGCACGTCCAGCTGTCCCAACCTTGTGAAGGGACCCGGTGACACGCTGATCGTGTCGAAGGCGAGCCGCTTCTCCTCATCGACCTCGAAGGCGTTGTTGACCTCGACTCGCGGGTAGCCGCTGTTCCGGAGACGGCGTGCGATCGTGTCGCGGGCCGCATCGAGATTGACCCGGTCGAAGCGGTGTCCCGCACGGATCGGGAGCCCGCGAATGATCGCTCCCTTGTCGCGAACCGAATCGAGTCCTTGAATGACCAGCGTTGCCAGCCGGGTCGGAGCGCCTTCGTGAATGAGGAACGTTACTTCGACTCCGCGACGCACAGTTTTTATGGCGGTGTCGACCGTGGCGTCACTGAATCCGCGGCGGCGGTAGAAGATTACGAGCCGCGCGCGATCTTTCGGGAGCTCGTTCCGGTCGAGACAATGCCGCGCGGCGAGTGGAAGACGCAGGACGGTCCTCGCAAATGGCGAGGCTGTCGTGACGATGATCTTCGACAGCTCGGAGTCCGTGAACGCGGTGTTGCCGGAGAACGACAGCCGTCGGACCTCCTTATCCCCCGCGTCGCAATTGATTTCCTGCCCTGAAGCTGGTCTCGCGAACGTGGTGCCGAGTAGCGCAAAGCCGGAGATCAGGATGGCGCGCGCATACCCGCCCTGCATCACCCGCCGCGCTTTCGATCCCACCGCCCAGCCGGTCCGCTCGTCTCGTCGGGCAGAGGCGGCTCACGTACAACGGCAGGCGAGGGAACGAGTGGTGTGCGCTGGATTAAGAGTTGCACCAGATAAAATCCGGCCAGGCCGGCGGCGACTCCCACGCCAATTGCAGGAAGGAGATCAGCGGCTCCGAGTTGGCGCCTATAATAGTAGTCTTCGCTCATTGTTTGACGCCTTCTCGAGGGCCCGGTAAGTTCTCGCGTTCTGCCCCACAAATCAACGGTACAATCATGCGCATCCCGCGGATTCTTCCTGTAACTCTTTTTGCGGCAATGGCATGCACGGGCGGGGACTCATCGCCCGCGCGCCGCACTCTCATCGACTCGCGCGATACCTATGACCCCCGGTCGCTCGATCCCGCACTCTCGACCGACGTTCCCACGGGAAGAGCTGTCGGCTACGTGTTCGACGGTCTCGTACGATTCACTCCGGACGCGCAGGTAGTTCCCGGACTCGCGCGTGCCTGGGACATTTCCGCGGACGGAATGACCTACACGTTTC
>DATAIM010000438.1:0-3738 GCA_036262655.1 Gemmatimonadaceae bacterium
AATGCAGCGGGCAACGTCACGCGGCGCGCAGGACAGAATCGAGCAGTCCGGCAACGCGTTTCATGTTCGCGTGGAGCGTGCGTTCGCGAGATTCATCGAGGGTGACTGGCAGAAGCTGCACCCCGAGTGCGGCCCAATCGCCGGTGTCGACGGGCGCGGTAGCGCCGCTGAAGTCCACACTCGCGTCCTCGAAGTGCTCGCTCGGAATTTGCCAGAACGTTTCTCCATGCTTTCCACCGGAAACGCCGGTTGATGCTCGACATCAATCCGGGTCTTCGCTCGCGCACGGTCACTGTCGGCGCCCTGCTCCTTATATCGCTTGTAACGGGAGGCTGGCTGCTGGAGCGTGGTACGCGCGGCGGGCCCGTGGCGACGACAGCACAGGCCGCGAGGCTGTTCGACACAGTGTTCAGCCATGTCGCGCGAAATTACGTCGATTCCATCGGTGCCGACTCGATTTATCGTAAGGCGGTGGACGGAATGCTTTACGAGCTCGAGGACCCGTACACATCGCTGCTCGCACCCGAA
This sequence comes from Gemmatimonadaceae bacterium, assembly GCA_036262655.1. Classification (GTDB taxonomy): domain Bacteria; phylum Gemmatimonadota; class Gemmatimonadetes; order Gemmatimonadales; family Gemmatimonadaceae; genus UBA4720. Next base: position 529 of record DATAIM010000438.1, read on the forward strand.
AAGCTGGGTCGTCTTAACGAGACCACCAGCGGTAATTACGCGGGCGTCGGAGTGCAGGTCGACGTGCGCGATGGCTGGATAGTGGTAATTGCCCCAACGCCCGCCAGCCCCGCTGAGCGTGCCGGCATTCAGCCAGGCGACCGCATCGCTGAGGTGAACGGACGCACAACGCAGGGGTGGACGCTGGAAGAGGCAACACGCGCGTTTCGTGGCCAACCCGGCACCTCGGTGGCAATGCGGATCGAGCGACCGGGACTGGTAGGGTCGATGCCGTTGACGCTCACCCGCAAGCCACTCCATCAGAGTGCCGTGCGCCGCGTCGCGATGCTACCCAACGGCGTGGGATACATCGATCTGAAAGCGTTCAGTGATTCTTCGGACCGAGAGCTGGCGAGAAGTATTCGTGCTCTGCTCGCCCGGGGGGCCCGCTTGCTCATACTCGATCTCCGGTCGAATCCTGGTGGTTTGCTGGAGCAGGGGACGCGCGTCGCGGACCTGTTTCTCGACAAGGGACAGCGCATCGTGAGCCTGCGCGGTCGAACCCCCGAATCGAACCGCGACTTCACCGACAGCACCGCTCAACGGTGGCCAAAGCTCCCTCTTACTATTCTCGTCGATGACAAGAGTGCGAGCGCGGCAGAGATCGTGGCCGGCGCGCTGCAGGATCACGACCGTGCTGTCATCGTGGGTGAGTCGACTTACGGAAAGGGAAGTGCTCAGTCGATCATTCCGCTCGGCCCCGCCGGCGGACTCAAGATCACTACCGCCCGCTGGTTCACTCCGTCAGGCCGGTCGATCAGCAAGCGGCTTGACCGCGACGACAGCGACTCCGACGCTCCGCGCGCCGCGACAAGGCGGTATCGCACAACAGGCGGACGCATCGTTTACGATGGGGGCGGCATCACTCCCGACGTCCTCGAGAGCGACAGCGCGTATGCATCGCAGGTCCGGGAGCTGCAGGGCGTTCTCGGGAGGAAGGTCGGGCAGTTTCGCGACGCGCTGACGGATTATGCGCTGAGCCTCAAGGCGACGCGCGGGGTTGCGTCGCCCCAGTTCACCGTTTCGCAGGAAATGCTGGACGAAGTCTGGACCCGTATGACTGCGCGGGGAGTCGTAATCGACCGCGGGATCTACGATGACTCGGCACCTGTCGTGCGCCAGCTTCTCACCTACGATATTGCGCGGTACGTGTTCGGTCCTGAATCGGAATTCAAGCGACGCGTGGCTACCGATCGTTCGATTGCCGCCGCGCTCGATCTCGCGACAGGCGCGTCGACGCAGAAGGGGCTCCTCGAGCGGGCCGCGGCCCGCCAGAAGCAGCAGCTACAGCAGCAGCGCGTCTCGGGCGGCGAGTGACCGAGCGGGTCCTGATTATCGGGGCCGGGCAGGTCGGGCGCGGCCTCTTCCGCGCTTTCCAGGCGGCAGGCGGAATCGACGTGCTCGGTCTTCATGGCCGGCGACCCTCGGCATTCACCACCTCGTCGGGTCCCCTGCCCGCGGTCATCGGTAACGCGAACACCGTTATCGTCGCTGTCCGCGATGACCAGATCGATGGCGTTCTCGAGACGCTGGTCAGTGAGCGAAGATCAGGAACTCGCGGACGCCTCGCCTCTGGAACAGTCGTGCTGCACACGTCCGGGGCGGCGGAGCCGTCTAGCCTTTCGACTCTTCAGGATAACGGGCTGTGCGGAGGCACCTTTCATCCACTGGTGCCTTTTGCGAATCCGGATCGCGCCAGTGCTCTGCTCAAGCACGCATGGATAGGTATCGACGGTGACGATCAGGCGCGTGCTACATCGCGACGGCTTGCCGGGCACCTTGGCGCACGCACCCTCGACATCCCCGCCGGTGGTAAAGGCCTCTACCACGCAGCCGCGGTAATGAGCTCGAACTTTCCAGTCGTCCTCGCCTCGCTGGCCAGCGAGCTGTTATCCAAGCTCGGGATTCCGGAGCGAAGCGCGGAACAGGCGGTTCACGGCCTGATGGAAGCGGCGGTATCGAACGTGGCGGATATCGCGCCGGATGAGGCGCTCACCGGCCCGGTTGCCCGTGGCGACAGCGACACGGTGATGCGTCACCTCGCAGCCCTGAGATCACACGTAGAGGCAAGGGCGGTCTACAAGCGTATGTCGCTTGCGGCAATCGACATTGCGGCCCGGAGAGGAGTCGACCCCGCCCAGCTCGAGTCGATACGCAAGATGCTGCTCCTGAGGTAGCGCCCCCGCAAGCACGTCGGGCCTACATCCCTGAGAGCCCGCCGGAATCGAGAACGCGCGCGTTTTTTGGAGGAGTGAATTTGAACGCCGACTTCTCGATCGGCGAATTTTTTTGAAGCTTCGTGATCGTCACGAGCCTCGTGAGCCCATTGAGATCGACAAGCTCGAACTGGCGAACCGAGTTGTCGGATGCATCGACCCACACTTTCGCGCTCGTAAACGCGTTGTTTGCCTTCTTCGGGACGAGCGACACGATGTTCATCTTTCGACCTTCTACAGTCGCAGTGCCGGCTGCAGTCACGGTGTAGCGCGTGGATGGCGAGGAAAGAAAAATCTCTCCCGGATCGATCATCGCCATCGAGTTGCTGCTCTTCGCACCCATTCTGATCACCTGGTTGGGAGCGCTGCTTGGCAGATAAACCCACACGAAGCGTCCGTCGGCAACGACGCGGTCGCCTTTCGGATCGGTGAAATTGACTGCAAGAAGATTTGGTGCACGCCTCAACAACACTCCGCGAGACAGCGCCGTGCTCCCCGTCAGAGGGTTCGTGAGCTTCTGAGTGAACTCAGCCCGCACGCTCTGCAGGCGTGCATACTCGTCTGCGGCGCGGGTGATGATGGCATCAGGAGTCTGGCCCTGGGCCGCCGCAGCTGCGACCAGCGTGAGTATCATTGCAATAGTCTTGTTCATATCAGTGGGTACCCGGCGCCGATTTCTCCGTTCCCGATTCGGCGACCGAATCCCACGGCTTGCGCGCTGTCTGCTCTGGTGGCGGAGTGAGCCGCCGCCCGATTGCGATCGCGACGGCACGAAGCTGTTCCATCAGCGCTGCGAGCTGGTCAGGGTAGAGCGACTGAGCACCATCGGAGAGGGCGTTGTCAGGATGCGGATGCATCTCGACGATGATTCCATCCGCGCCTGCAGCCAGCGCTGCTCGGGCCATCGGCGTCACCTTGTCCCGAATGCCGGTCCCGTGACTCGGATCGGCGACGA
>DATAIM010000439.1:0-1940 GCA_036262655.1 Gemmatimonadaceae bacterium
AGGTCGTTTTGTGACTGAATCTCGGCGCCAGCGACAATCCGGTGAGTCGCTCCGAGAATTTGGGACGAACGATGTAGAATGCCCGCTGCCCCGTGTGTGTGACGGCCGATCTCCACGATGCCAAAGGTGAGTGGATTGTCCAGCGACCGTGCTCCCCGGAACCCGGAGAGCGTTATGTCCCCGCCGGCGATTTCCCTAGTAGCGGAGATTCCGGCCTGGACCTGTTTCACCGCCTTGCGCGCATTACGGCGCACGGACACCGCGTCCGCCATGGCGCTGTTCGCCTGCATCTCTGCTAATGTGAGCGCACCGGGATTCTGGGCCAGCGGGTTGTGGAGTGCCAGCGCGGTAATCGCGTACGAGATCCCTCCAGCCGACAGACCCGATCGGAGAAAACCCGTCGTTGCACGGTGTCCGGAATGTGCGCGCTCGCCATCGCTTCGCGTTCGCGCGAAATCGGCCAGATAGTAGGCCGATTGTCGGCTCCCGCTAGCCACGACGGCGCTCCGGAAGGACCGATGTGGTCCAATCCACTGGCGTGCTTCGATGGACAGCGGTCCTGCTGATGGCGCAGCGGAGCGAATGTCGATGACCCCGCCGCTGGCATTTCCGTAGAGGGCAGAAGCAGCCCCGCGCATTACCTCTATTCGACCTACGGACTCGAGACTCAGGTAATCCAGCGGGGTCTGTCCGTCAGGCAGCGTGAGGGGCATGCCATCGCGCAGCACGCGCACGCCACGTACGCCGAATGCTGACCGCGCACCGAAGCCACGGATCGAGAGTCGAGGGTCCTGTGCTGGATTGTTGCGGCTGACGGAGGTAAGCCCGGGAATCATGGCGAGCGTTTCGTCCACCGCCGTATGCCGCTGGCCTGGCCGCGAGCTGTCCGGGTGAGCGATCGTGACGGCAAACGGGGAGCGGAGCACCGATCGTCCTGTCGCGCGCGTCACCGTCACGATGACTGTGTCAAGCGATACCGCCGTGGAATCCTGCTGCGACAGAGCAGCGGACGATGGTACAACGACGCTCATGAAGAGGAGTGACGCGCGAAACACGCTACCTCAGCGTATAGAGATATGCGGCCATGTCGCGCGCATCCTTCTCCGTGACGTTCAGGTTCGGCATTGCTGTCTTGCTGTCGAGAGCTGGTGGGTTGCGAATCCACTCGATCATGTGCTGCGGGGTGTTCGTCAACACTCCTGCGATGTACGCGCGGTTTGCAACGCCGTCCAGGTTCGGGCCCACGAGGGCGACCGCACCGGTAACACCGGGAATGGTGTGACACGACTGGCACCCGTATCGCCGGATCGCATCGTGGCCGTGTCCGGGATTTCCGCCGGTCAGCTCCGCCGCAGATTGCGCATTGTTGGTGCTGCAGCCCGAAAAAATGGCCATCACGATCACAAGCATCGCGGGGAGCACTGCCGAATCTCGAAGTTGCCGCCGTGCGCTTTCGGCCTTCACAGCCCTTTCGCCGGAGCGACGCATCCAGCCGAGGAAGATAAAAAGCCCCGCCACCAGATAGGCCAGGCCTCCGGGAACCCACATGATGATTCCGCCGAGCTGCTGGTCTTCCAGCGGCGTGAGTCCCCAGAAGCCTGTGCCCGCTGAGTCATACGATGAATACAGGGGCGAGCTCGCGGTCGAGAGCAGGGCCCCGAGCAGGGTAGTATGCAGGGCGGTGGTAAACAGCGCGACCAAGGCAAGTCCGCTTCGCGACGCGCGACGTGAACCCTCCAGAACCGACCACCAGAAAAGAAGCGCCGTAATCATGAAGCTTGCGTGCTGAGCGACATGGACACCCTCTCTCGTCACGCTCGCATCGTAGAGTGAAGGGATGTGCCAGACCCAGATCGCCGCGCCATGCAGCAGCCACGCTCCGCCCGGTGACGAGAGCGATTTCCAGATAGTCGCCACGACTCGCTGTTGCGCAAACCCGC
>DATAIM010000440.1:0-4297 GCA_036262655.1 Gemmatimonadaceae bacterium
CCGGGACTTTCTTCTGTGCCCGCGAGCATCGATCCCATCATCACGCTCGACGCGCCCGCCGCAATCGCCTTAACGATATCGCCTGAATACTTGATGCCGCCGTCGGCAATGACCGGAATGTCACCTGCGCCCTCGACCGCATCGAACACCGCCGTCAGCTGAGGAACGCCAACACCCGTCACAACTCGTGTCGTGCAGATAGATCCGGGACCGACGCCCACCTTCACTGCGTCGACGCCTCGCTCGACTAGCGCGGCTGCCCCATCGCGCGTTGCAATGTTGCCCGCAACCAGCTGAACGTCAGCAAAAGCTTCACGGGCCTCACCTGTTGCGCGAAGAACACCTTCACTGTGGCCGTGTGCCGTGTCGATGACGAGCACGTCAACGCCGGCATCGACAAGTGCGCGTGCACGCTCCATGAAACTCGCAGCTCCGATCGCAGCTGCCACCCGAAGCCGGCCCCGCTCGTCCTTGTTCGCGTTCGGGAATTCGCGGCGCTTGTGAATGTCGCGGACCGTTATCAGTCCCTTGAGAACTCCTTGATTGTCTACAACCGGCAGCTTCTCGATGCGGTGCTGGCCAAGAATGCGCTCCGCTTCGTCAAGGGTTGTTCCCACGGGCGCCGTCACCAGCCCGTCAGAAGTCATTGCCTGCCGGAGCGGCTGATCCAGATTGCGCTCGAACTGGAGATCGCGGTTGGTGATGATTCCGACGAGATGTCCGTCCCGGTCGACGATCGGTACACCGGAGATCCGGAATCGCGCCATCAGGGTGACTGCCTCGCGAACCGTAGCGTCGGGCGAAAGCGTGATCGGGTTGAGGATGATCCCGCTCTCCGACCGCTTGACCCTGTCCACTTCGGCTGCCTGGCGGTCGATGGACATGTTCTTGTGTATGACCCCTATCCCGCCGGCGCGGGCCATTGCCATCGCCATTTCTGCTTCCGTGACTGTGTCCATCGCCGCTGAAGCGAAAGGCACGTTGAGGCTGATCTTGCGGGTGAAACGCGACGCGGTGCTTACATCACGCGGGATCACAACCGAGTGCCGTGGCGCCAGCAGCACATCGTCGAAAGTGAGGACCACGTCTCCCCGCACCCGGTCGATCCCGCGCATCGGCCGGTCGTGATCCGCAACACGCAAAGGCCCGCCACCGGATGAATCCGGTTTAGCGGGCCGCGAAGTTGGACGAGTTGTGGTTGCCATAGCTGAATGTACGGGGTGGCAGGCGGGTAGTCCAGCCATCCAGGTCCCGCCGCTTGATCGTTCCCGGACGGCGGCTAAAAAGCGGCATCAGGCGGTGACAAACAATTGCTTGCCATGAAGCGGCCGCGAATCCATAATGGCGCTTCGATTCGCTACACTCAGGAGGAGTTGGATGACACGCATCTTTTCTGTCCGCTGCGCGGGTTTCGCCTCATGTGTTGCCCTGTGTGTGGCATCGACAGCGCTCAGTGTTCGAGCCCAGACTCCGGTGGCCGGCACCGTTACCGGCGTCGTCACCGATTCGACGAATAACCGGCCCCTGGCGGCTGTTCAGGTCAGCCTCGCCGGCACCCGGTTCAGGACGATTACGAACGACGCGGGGCGGTATTCCATCAACAACGTTCCGGCCGGGCGATACACCGTTACCGCACGGCGACTCGGCTACCGGGCCGAGTCGGTCGCGGGCGTGACTGTGGGTGCGAGTGCGACCGCGACCGCGGATTTCCGGCTCGATCCCGTTGGCTTGACTCTGGAAGCAGTCGTGACCACAGGAGTCATCGATCCGACGAGTGGAACGCGGGTGCCGTTCACTGTCGGGCGCGTTGATGCGGAGAATGCCCCCGTTCCCGCCACCAATGCAGTCGAGACGATCCAGGGAAAAATCGCCGGGGTGACTGTTGTCCCGAATGGACAGCCCGGCAGCGGCACCAATATCCTGCTGCGCTCCCCGACCAGCATCAACAAGGCGACGTCACCACTCATCGTCGTCGATGGAGTGATCCTTGGCTCCACCTTTGGCGCATCCACCGCAGACCTGGAGTCGATGGACATCGAAACCGTCGAAGTGCTGAAAGGGGCAGCAGCTGCCTCACTCTACGGCTCGCGCGCCGCGGCGGGCGTGATTCAAATCAAGACCCGCCGCGGAACAGGCCTGCCCGAGAATACAACGCGCATCACGGCGCGCACCGAGGTTGGCACGAATCAGCTGGGGGGAAAGATCGGCTGGGCACAGTATCACTATTACATGACCAACGAGGCGGGACAGTACGTGAACGCCGCCGGCGCAGTGGTCCCTCGCACGCAGCGTGTCGCAAAGCCGGTCTATGCCCGCTTCCAGGACGTTGCCTACTCGGATCCGATCTACGACCAGGTCGATCGATTCTTCGACCCGGGACAGTTCTACAAGAATTCGGTGGCCATCGCTCAAAACAGCTCCCGTACCAACTGGATTCTCTCGCTGAACAACACGCGTGAGGACGGCGTCGTTCTGAACAGCGGCAAATACGAGCAGAACAACATCCGCCTGAACCTCGATCACCGTCTTCTCTCCAATCTTCGATTCTCGTTCAGCGGTTATCACAGCAGGTCGGATCGGAAGGAGCTCTACGACGACACCTTCTTCGACCTGATCAATCAGGCACCCGATGTCGATCTACGCACTCCCGATCCCGATGGGACACCCTATCTCTTTCAGGGTGATCCGAACGAAGGGCGTGAGGAGAATCCGCTCTACGTTCTTGCAACGGAGGACAGCCGCCGCAAGCGTGCACGGACGCAGGGAAGCCTCGAGGCACGCTACTCTCCCGCCGAATGGTTCAATGTCGATGGCTCCGTGAGCTACGACCGGTCCGACAGGCGGAATGATTTCTTCCTCGACCAGGGACTGAAGACCGAGATCACAGGTGGCATCAGCCCGGGCAGGATCGAGCAGTTTACCGGTACGACGGACGCCCTGAATGCGATGGCAAGCGTCAACCTTATAGGAAGGACCGGCCCTCTCACGCTGCGCACCACGCTTCGCGGCTTCATGGAGAAGGAGACAAACCAGACAACGACGGCGAGCGGAACTTTCTTCTCCGCACCCGGAGTGCGCAGCCTCAACAACGCGCAGCAGCGCTCGATATCGTCGACGATGCAGGACATCCGCTCGAACAGCTTTGCAGCGACCGCAGGCGCGGATTATCGCGGCCGCTACATAGCCGAGGGCCTGGTCCGGCGCGATGGAAGCTCGTTGTTCGGCCCCGAAGAGCAATACAACACCTACTATCGCGTCAGCGGCGCGTGGCGTGCTTCGCAGGAGAGCTGGTGGCCACTGCATGCTGTTGACGAATTCAAGCTCAGGGCCTCGCGTGGAACCGCAGGCACACGCCCGGACTTCTCGGATCAGTTCGAGACTTTCACCTTCACTGAAGGAGGCGGCCTCTCCAAACAGACACTTGGCAACAAGTTCCTGAAACCCGAGCACGCGACTGAAACCGAAGTCGGCATCGACGCGATCGTGAAGCAGCGCTATTCGCTGCAGCTCTCGTATGCGCGGACGCGCGTGATCGACCAGCTCATTCAAATCCCGCTCGCAGGATTCTTCGGCTACACGTCTCAGTGGCAGAATGCGGGGACCGTTGAGGGAAGCACTCTCGAGGGAACACTGGAAACCCAGCTCGTTCGTCGTCCCACTTTCTCATGGAGAGTCGGCGTTGTCGCGGATCGATCGCGAAATCGAGTGACGGAATTCGACAGAAGCTGCTTCCAGACCCAGACCATCGCTTTCCGCTGTGCCGGGGAAACTCTCGGCGCGATGTACGGGTTCCGCTTCATCAAGGGAGTCGGCGAGCTGCCGGCGAATGTAGGAGATCGCGCGTCCGAGTTTCAGCAGAACGACGAAGGAATTCTCGTCTGGGTGGGACCGGGGAACACATTCCGTGAAGGCGAGTCGAAGAAGCTGTGGGGCACTTCGACGACTATCGGGACAACGAACTTCGGCTGGGGAATGCCGATCGTTCTTCGTGATTCGACGGGAAACAGCGCCGTCGTGCGAATCGGCGACGGCAATCCGGATTTCCATTTTGGTGTATCCAACAATCTGAGCTGGCGTGACCTGACGGTGTATGGCCTGGTAGACGCTTCGGTCGGCGGCCAGGTCTATAACCGCACCAATCAGCGCATGTACCAGTGGGGACGCAGCGCAGATGTGGATCAGGCCGGGAAGGAACAGGACCTCAAGAAGCCGATCGAGTACTACGTGAACCTCTACGCCGCAAACGATCCCACTGACTATTTCGTCGAGGACGCAGGCTTCGTGAAGCTGCGTGAGG
>DATAIM010000441.1:0-2887 GCA_036262655.1 Gemmatimonadaceae bacterium
CCCGTTCAGGCGATACTGGGAGCTGGCGTGGCGTAAACCGCTAGATCGGACGCTGCTCGATTCCGCTGCCAGCCTGATCGAGGGGGATCATTGCTTCCGAGGATTTGCCGTCAAGAATACAGCGCCGGCTTCCGACGATCATCACTGCACCGTGCTGTCGGCGGCGTGGAATGATCGTGAGGGTGGAATCATGTTCAAGATCACCGCCAACAGGTTTTTGCATCACATGGTTCGCTTCCTGGTGGGAACGATGCTCGACATTGCTTCCGGCCGGCGGGCGCTGGACGCACTCCCCCGTCTGCTCGAGGCGAGCGAGAACAGCACGACTTCCCCACCAGCGCCGGCGCACGGATTATTTCTTGAAAAGGTAGAATACCCTATGGAGCTCTATCTGGTGAATGCATGAACATTTTCGTGGAGAGTGTCTCCGTCGAGGAGATCAGGCGCGCCGTTGCTGCAGGTTTTGCCGACGGCGTCGTTCTGACTGACGCGAGCTATGCCGGAAGTGAATCCCCTGACGGAAGAGAGCTGATCGAGGCGATTGCCCAGGAGTTCGCGATCCCGATCTGTGTCGAGGTGGCCGCGATCGACGCGGCGGACATGTATCGCGAAGCGCGAGAGGTTGCGAGGATCTCCGATCACATCATCGTCCAGCTGCCGCTGGTAGAAGATGCAATTGCCCCGATGCATCGCCTCAGCCAGGAAGGTGTAGGGATCTGCGCGAACTTCGTCTTCAACGGCGCGCAGGCTGTGCTTGCGGCGAAAGCCGGCGCATCGATGGTGCGTATATCTCTTCATGACCTCGACTCGCAGGGACAGACTAGCGCGGGCGCAGTCACCGACATCCGCTCGATCCTGAGAGCCGGCGAGTGCGAATGCGACGTCATGGTCGCCTCGCCCGAGACCACGACGCAGTTCACGGAATGTCTTTCCGCCGGGGCCCAGATCATTTCCATTCGTCCGCAAGTTCTGCAGTCTCTTCTGCTCCATCCGCTGACCGACCGCGGGATCGACCGGTTTCTCAGTAGTCTCAGCAAAAGACCGAAGGTGGCACACGCGTAGATGAAACGGGTTCTGATCATCACGTCCGCAGCGGCAGCGGCCCTTGCGTGCAGCGGAGACTCGATGCCGTCGGCGCAGGCAAAGCAAGTGGCAGCCGAGCAGAGTGAACAAGTCTCGGCACAGCGACGCACAGCGATCACGGCCGCTGTAGCTCGCGTTTCTCCTTCGGTGGTTACGGTGCAGACGGAAGTGGTCGAGGCGGTGCCGGCGGACTTTTACGAGCAGTTTTTCGGCGGGCGTTCCGGCCGCCGGTCTTCGGCCGGCCTTGGATCGGGGTTCATCGTTCGCGAAGACGGCGTCATCGTGACGAACGCTCATGTCGTCTCCGGAGCCACGCGAATCAGTGTTGCAATGCGGGACGGCACCAGATATTCAGCGAAGCTGCTGGGCGCCGACGAAACCAACGACCTGGCTGTCATCAAGATCGACGCGCGCAAGCTTCCCGTTGCGCCGCTGGGGAACTCTTCCAATCTCCTGATCGGAGAATGGGCAATCGCCATCGGAAGTCCATTTGGATTTCTGCTCGCGAACAGCGAGCCGAGCGTCACGGCGGGGGTAGTGAGCGGCACTGGACGGAATCTCGCGGCTGAAAGCGGAGGAGCGGGCGTCTACGTCGACATGATCCAGACGGACGCTTCGATCAACCCGGGGAACTCGGGTGGTCCCCTGGTGAACGCAATGGGCGAGGTAATCGGTGTGAACAGCTCTATCTATTCGCCTACCGGCGGATCCATCGGGCTGGGTTTCGCCATCCCCATCAACCGCGTGCAGCGTGTCACTGACGATCTCCTCGCGCACGGTGTGATTCGTCGCCCCTGGGTCGGAATCAAGCTCGAGACCGCTCCGGCGGGAACGTCGGTTCTACAGGCGCGCGGCGTGACGATAAGCTCCGTTGTCCCCGGCTCGCCGGCCGCTCGAGCCGGAATTGAAAGGGGAGATGTGCTTGTCAGATCCCGCGACCGAACGGTTCATAGCCCCTACGACTGGGAGGCGGAGCGGCTCGAGCTCCGCGTCGGCGAGAACCTGCCGCTCGTTCTCCGACGGGGGAATCGTGAGTTGCAGGTAAACGTGAAAGTCGCCGATCTGCCGGAAGTGAACGCCCCAAAGGTGACCGTGCTGAGAGAAATTCAGCTTGTTTCTCTTACTCCTGCGATACGTGCGGAGCGAAGTATCCGGCGGGCAAATGGTGCGCTCGTTCAAAGCGTCTCGCCGCGAGTGGCGGAGCAGCTCGGAATACAGGCGGGTGACCTGATTCTGCAGATCAATCGCGTGCCGATCGCTGACGCCGAATCTGCAGCACGCGCACTCGACTATTATGCCGGCCGCGGAGGCATCATCATGTACATCGAACGTCAGGGCCAGGTCTACACCACCGAGTTCGTGATCCAGTAGATGCGGGATACATGGACCTCGCCTCTTGGCGGGCGTTACGCGTCGCGGGCCATGCTCGACTTATGGTCGGATAGAACGCGGTATGGACTCTGGCGTCGCCTGTGGCTTGCACTTGCCGAGGTAGAACACGAGCTCGGCGCGGATATCCCAGAGAAGGCCCTCGATCAGATGCGGGCGCATCTGGACGACATCGATTTCGATGCCGTCGCAGCATATGAGCGCCGCTTCAGGCATGACGTTATGGCTCACGTGCATGCTTTTGGTGACGCAGCTCCGGTGGCGAAGCCCTACATCCACCTCGGCGCCACGAGCGCGTATGTAACTGACAATGCCGATCTGATCCTCATGCGGCGTGGGCTCGAGCTGCTCGCTGGGAGGCTTCTCTCTGTTATCCGAGCTCTGTCGGCATTTGCACGCGAGTGGCGAAATGAGC
>DATAIM010000442.1:0-8730 GCA_036262655.1 Gemmatimonadaceae bacterium
AATGCCTGCCAGCGCTCCGATGGCGCGAAGGTGGAGGAAGCATCATAGCGCACGGCACCAGTGAGGAACAACCGATCGTTCCACGCTGCCTCCTGCTGCCCGTAGAATCCAAGCGTGCGAAGCAGAATTTCACTCTGGCCAGCGGAAGGGCTCGAGCCGGCGCTGACCAGCTCGCCAACAGGTGCCAGCCCGTTCGCGGTCGCGGCCGTCGTGCGAACTTTCTGTTCGGTGAAGTTGAATCCCGCGGCGGTCCGGAACTCGAAAGCACCCATCGGCTTCCACGTATAACCGGCGAGCCCGTCCTGATTGATGACGCGTGTCGCCTGAAACACGGATTGCGATCGGCCTGTGACGAGCGGCGTCGTTCCGAGAACGGCGTTCCGCGGAATGAACTGTCTCTGCTCGAACGAAACGTTGTCGAGCCCGAGCGTGTAATCGAGGAGGAGCCGCGTAGTGGGATTGAAGGTCAGCTTCGCCGACCCGATGAACCGGTCGATCTCCTGAGGATTGCGTATGCGCGCGAGGGCGAGCAGCGGGTTCGTACCCAGCGCCGGTGGCAGTGGATAGATGCCGTTCACGGGCCTGAAGTCCACGTTCGTCGGCGCAAAGAACAGCGAGCCCATTACGCCGTAATCGTTCTGCTCACCGAACGCCTGCAGCTCGTTGTTCGTCTGGATGTAATTCGTCGTGACGTTCGCGATCAGCCGCGAGCTCAGCTGCTGCTGAAGATTGATCCGAGCGCCCATTCGCCGCGACGACGTCGAGCGAATGATTCCGTCTTCGTTGGCGAAGTTGCCGCTGATGAAATAGCGGGTCGCTTCGCTGCCGCCCTCGATCGTGAGGTTCTGCTCCGTTGCAGCGGCGGTCTTGAAGATGTCGTTCTGATAATTGAAGCGCGGTGTCGGAAGACCTGCGAGATCGAATGGGTAGAAGTTGAATGGTTGCTGCTCGCGGAGCTGGTTGGTCGAGTAGCGTGTCGAGTAAGTGTAACGCGGCTTTCCACTCGTTCCACGGCGGGTGAAGATCTGTACGACCCCATTGTTCGCGCGCGATCCATAGAGCGCCGCGCCCGCAGCACCACGGATGACCTCGATACGCTCGATGTCGGCGGGATTGATATCGGCGAGACGATTCTGCGGATTCGACCGGATTCCAAGATCGGAGAGCTGGGCCGAGCTGTTGTCGACAATGACTCCATCGACGATATACAGCGGATCGGACCCAGAGATGAAGGAGTTGACGCCGCGGAGTCGAACCGAGATGCCACCACCCCCCGGCCCACCCGAGTTCTGGGTGATCTGCGCACCCGGCATCTTTCCCTGCATCGCCTGGTCGACAGTCACGGACTGCGCCCTGCTGATCATTGCGGAATCAATCGATCCGATGCTTGTCCCAACCTTGCGGCGCTCGGTTGGAGCTCCGGTGCCGGTGACGACGACGTCGCTCAGGTTTACGGCGCTCACTTTGAGCTGCACATCGATGGTCGCCGCCGCCCCTGTGGCGACGCTGACCGGAAGCGTGACCGGCTGGTACCCGATCCGCCGAACGCTGATCGTTCTCGCACCCGCTGGCACGCCGGCAAGGCTGAAATCACCGGTCGATCCGGTAATGGTGCCGATGCGCGTACCGGTCACCAGGATCTGCACGTCCGCGAGTGGACGGCCGCTTGCCGCGTCCGTAACGCGGCCCCGCACACTTCCGGTCGAAGCCTGCGCCGCCAGCAAATGCGGCAACGATGCGAATGCGAGGGCGAGCGCCAGCGCGGCGCGTCGAACGGAAGTGAGGGTCATGCCGTTGTCTCCGATGCCGGGTTCTTCCCGCTCGCCGGCGGACAACCGGGAGCCGGCCGAGGAAGCGCCTACAATAGTTGGCGACCCGCGGGGTAGCAAGGTCGCCCGTCGAGTAAATAGCCGGCCTGATTCTGCCCTCAGACCAGAACCTCCGCGATCAGGATAAGCGAGGCCGGTTTTCCCGTCGCCGGGTGCAGAGGCTCTCGCATTCCAACGAGGCACATTCCGCTTCTACGGATCAGGTCCACCCAGGTCTCCATAGTACGGAAATACCACGGCGCGGGATCGGTAAAATCTTCGCTGAACCCCGCCCATGACCCGGGACGCCAGCCGGTTGCGTACGGCTCTTCACCGTTCACCGCAGACGGATGAAGGGTTTGTATGATCAATGCGCCGCTGTCGTTGAGAAGAGAGGGGACCGCAGCAACCAGTTCGTCGACCGCCTCCTTGCCGATAAGCGAGAAGTTTGCAACGGCGGCGTCGACACTCAGGGAAAGCTTCCCGCGCGCGATTTCCTCATACGATGCAACGATGAAGGTTCCCCCACCTCCTTGAGATGCCTTGTCGATCAACTCCGGAACGGCATCGACACCTGTTACCCGGACTCCGGTCTTGTCGAGCTCGCGAGCGAGCCAGCCCTCCCCACAGCCAATGTCGAGAACGCTCGCGGGGGATCGGCTCATCACCGCCTCGACGATTGCGCGGTTAGTCACGAGGTTCCTCGTCTCGATACGATTTCCGCGGACTGCCTCGGTCCACGGCTCGGCATTGCGCTGCCAGGAGTCGAGAATCTTCGCGTCGCTCAAGGGCTTCACTGCCGTCACCGCTCGACGAAGAGCGGCTGCAGCCATGCGACCTCTCCGGCGGAGTTACGGACTCGCGGCCGAACGTAGGTCTCATTACCCGAAAGCGTGTAGGTCGCGGGATTTGCACCGGTCGTAGATAGAACAACTCCGTCGCGGCCGATGAACTGCGTCGTAAACTTGAAGTCGCCGCGGTTGCGAATGAAGATCGCGAGATTCGTCTGCCGGACGATCACCGAGTCGAGCTCTACGCCACTGCTCGCGTAAAACCGGCCCTTTTCCAGCTGAGTCATGATCTCGCGGGCCTCCAGCTTTCCAGCTCTCACTGTAACCCACCCCCGTCCCGGATTTGACCTGCCCGGCGCGAATTCTCCCTGAAAGGCGTGAGCGTCATCGACCGCGATTCCGAAAATCCGCTTACCGCGCGTCAGCAGGTAATCCCAGACCGCCTCCATCCCCGGCGAGTCACCACCCCCCTCGTTATGAACGAGCGGATGTCCATTGTGAATCTCGATGAGCTTGTCGTTCTGCACTTTCTCGAGAACATCCTGAGTGATTGCCCAGCCGAAGTTTGGGTGGTTGATGTGCGGAACACCTTCGACCTTCCGGACGGCATCGACGTTTTTCTGAATGGTTCCGAGAAGTGTGCTGTCCGTAGCAGCCGCTATCACACCGGGGATGTTGAGACCATTCACGTGCACCGGCTTCGTTCCGAACCGCGACGTAAGCTCCTCACCCGGGATCAGGATGAACGACGAATCCACGAAGCTCGAGAGCCTGGCGGGGTCTACCCAGACATTGTGATCGGAAAGGACGAGAAAGTTATAGCCGTGATCCTTGTACCACTTCGTCACGACAGCCGGCGGAGAGTCTCCATCACTCTCGAGGGTGTGTGTGTGCGTGTTTCCCTTGATCCAGCGTCCCGACTGGAAATCCGCCGCCTCGAAATGAGCAACTGACCGGCCAGAGCCGGCGGACGAGAGGTCGCCTGATGCGCCGCGAACGACCGCATTGGCGACCGCCGCCTGCAGAGCCGTGAGATTTGGGAAGAAACCCTTCTCGTCGGTGCCGAGGTGCTGCCGGTTGGTGAGGAGCACGATCGCAAGGTGGTGCCGGGGAACGCCCAGAACGTACGTCCCGGTGAAACCGGTGTGCATGAAGCTTCCGTCAGGCAGGCCGGGAGGCTGCTGCCAGCCGAGGTAGTGACCATAACGGTCTCGCGTAAGAAAGTCGCGAACGACCCTCGATTTGATGAATCGCCGGCCGTTCGCTACGCCCTCGTTGTTGAGAAGATCGATGAGTACACGGAGATCAGCCGCGGTCGAGAACAGTCCTGCATGACCGGCGGCGCCATCGTGCGCGTAAAACGCGTTGCCGTCGTTCGTTTCCCCCACGAGTATGTGCGTTCTCCACTTGTTCCACGATGCAGGGTCGCCGCGATACCTGTAACCGAAGGTCGAATCGTAGACCATGTGCCGCTCGTACCCGTTACCCTCTTCCGTAGCGGCGAATCCGGTGAAGCCCCTCCGCTTCGGATTGAATGCGGTATGACGCAATCCCATCGCCCGATAGATCTCGCTTTCGACAAATGCGTCCAGCGGTTTGCCGGACACGCGCTCGATGATGTAGCCGAGGAGCATGAATCCGAGATCGCTGTAATGGCGGCCTTCGCCGACGCCCCACGCGAGCGGCATCTCACGAATCGCGCGGTATGTCTCGGCCTTGTTCGATGCCTGGTAGTAGAGAGGCTGCCACTGAACCAGCCCGGACGAATGCTGAAGCAGGTGACGCACGGTAATGCTGTCGAGATGTGCGCCGCGAAAATCATGAAGATACAGGTAGACGGGGGCGTCGAGCTGGATCCGGTTCCGATCGACAAGCAGCATCACGGCCATGGTCGTCGCCATCACTTTAGTCACCGACGCCGCATCGAACATGGTCGATGTCGTCATCCTCCTCGGCGGCTCGATTGGGTGCGATGCGCGCCCACCTGCATCACTTGCGCGAGTCTGTGCGTATCCGAAAGCCCGCTCATGCACGACACTGCCGTTGCGGGCAACGAGGAACACGGCTCCCGGCGTGAGTGTTCCGATCGCTGCGCCAATCACAGAATCGGCAGTGGCGATGCCGCGCACGAATGCAGAGCTCTCGAGGCGCTGCGGCGCATTCTGAGCCGAAACGTATTGAGGAACAAGACAAACGAGCGCGAAACACGCGGTGAGCAGCCGTCCCGGATCAATGCTCATGTGCCGCCATCGATAACGTTTTCAGCTCGGCGTTGCGTTTGCTTCCAGGAGCTCCGGGGCGACGGTACTCGGGCGGAAGCTCCCACGGATAGTAGGGTGCGGGATCCGCTGAAGGTACAGCGTACTGTTTGCGGAGTGCTGCGAGTTTCCCTTCCATCTCTTTCCGCACGCTCGCGTAGCGCGCATCAGCGTAGATGCTTCTCAGCTCTTCCGGATCGAATTCGAGATCGAACAGCTCCCACTCATCGATCTCATAGTAGCGAATCAGCTTGTAGCGCGCGGTTCGCACACCGTACTGCCGCCTGACCGCGTGCCAGCCGGGGTACTCGAAGTACTGATAGTAAATCGCATCGCGCCAATCCGCCGGAGCTGCGCCGCGCAGAAGTGGAAGGATGCTTCGGCCCTGCATCGAGGCAGGGACTTTTGCGCCGGCAATGTCGAGGAATGTCTCTGCGAGATCGAGATTCATTACGAGGTCGGTGTTTCTCGAACCAGCTTTGACGATGCCCGGCCATTTCACGATAAGCGGAGTTCGAAGTGACTCCTCGTACATCCACCGCTTGTCGAACCAGCCATGATCCCCGAGAAAGAAACCCTGGTCCGAGGAGTACACGACAACGGTGTTCTTCGAGAGGCCTGCTGCGTCAAGACCCTGAAGTACGCGGCCAACTTGCGTATCCAGCGCGGAGATGACGCGCATGTAGTCGGCGATAAACCGCTGATACTTCCATCGGGCGAGTGCTTCACCGCTCAGTCCAGACCTGCGAAGGGCCTGATTTTCGGCCGCGTACGCCTGGTTCCACACCGCGAGCTGTGCGGGAGTGAGGTTGTTCGGGGGCTCCAGCTTCAGATCACGGGGGATCAGGTCGAGGGCGATCTTCATTTCCGGGTCGCGCGCTGCGGAAGTGCGGCCTGAAGCGTCGTCGTCGAAAGTCGACGGCATCTCGAACGTCGTATCGCGGTATAGCGAAAGCTGGTCGGGACCGGGGTCCCACCAACGGTGTGGAGCGTTGAAATTCAGCATCAGCATGAAAGGCTTTTTCGCGGCGCCGCGCGCGGTGAGCCACCGCATCGCGCGATCCGTCACCACATCGAGGGTGTACCCCGTGTAGCGCACGCTGTCGCCACCAGAGTGAAGGACAGGATTGTAGTAGGGTCCCTGCCCGGCGAGGATCTCGTAGCGATCGAATCCCTCGGGGCGCGTGCGCAGGTGCCATTTTCCGAACAGAGACGTCTCGTAACCGGCCTGCTGGAGCAGCTGCGGGAATGTCACTTTCGTCGGATGAAGTGGCTCCGTGTTCGTCATTACGCCGTTCAGGTGCCCGTACTGGCCGGTGAGCACCGTAGCCCGCGCGGGGCCGCAAATCGAGTTCGTCACGAACGAGTTAACGAACAGCATCCCTTCACCGGCAAGGCGGTCGAGGTTCGGGGTCCGTGGAAGCTTTACTCCGTACCGCAGAACCGCCTGGTAGGCGGATATGGCGTGCGCCGCGTGGTCATCGGCGAAAAGGAAGACCACGTTGGGCCGCCCGACCAGTTCACTGGAAATCGAGCCGGGTCGGGGACCACTCCTTCCACACGCAAATCCCGCAAGTGTGGCGGCGATCGCAATGACTGTTCGCTTCATCGTCCGACAAAAGTGGCCGTTGACGCAGCGCCGTACCAGACCACATCTCCGCGGGGTAATCCGCCTGCCGCGTTGACGCGCACGTTCCCCGGAAGGAGATTGAGAATCATGCGAGGAGCGTTCATGAGCGCACCGATCTCGAGAAGAAAGCTTATTTCCCAGGTCTCGGCCGCAGCCGCCGCGGCGTCATTTCCGTTGAGGCTTTTCGGCGAGCAATGGGCCATCGCGTCAATGGACAGCGACGTGTCGCGACTCGCGGCATGGTCCGCGGCTCTCCGCGCCGCGGGATTCGACCGCGCTTCGCTTTCCCTGGGACGGCGTGCGATACGGGTCGGTGAGCTGGCAGTGGGTACTCCCTACGTCCCCAACACGCTCGAGACATACATCAAGAACGGCGGCGATCCGACTCGAACCGAGCCCCTTACTCTGTCACTCATGCGATTCGATTGCGTGACGCTGGTGGAAGCGTGTCTCGCCGTCGCGCGAGCGTCCGACGATGGGGTGAAACCTTCCTGGGACCGCTTCGCTCGTGAGGTCGAGCGCATGCGCTATCGCGGCGGGAAGCGAGGTGGATACACGTCGCGTTTGCATTACTTCAGCGAATGGATCTCTGACGGTGCGAAGCGCGGTCTCGTCCGCGATCTGGGGCAGGAGCTGGGCGGCATGCGCGACTCGAGGCCGCTTCGATTCATGACCGAGCACCGCGGCAGCTATGCGGCGATGGCGGATGGGGGCGTCTATACCGAAATCGAGGCGATGGAAAAACGACTCGATTCGAGCCCGCGGTATGTGGTCGCAGCCGATAGACTGGAATCTGTCGCAGAGCGAATCAAGAGCGGTGATGTGCTTGCATTCGCGACGGCGATCCCGGGCCTCGACGTAACGCACGCCGCATTTGCATATCGCGGCAATGACAGAGTGCTTCGTGTGCTTCACGCTCCGCTTTCAGGTGGAGCAGTGGAGATAACGGCCACCACGCTGCCTGAGTACGTGGCGCGAATCCGGAGATCGACGGGGATTCTGATAGCGCGCCCGTTATCTGCCTAATCGCCGAGCAATTGCATTTTTTCCGGCGAGGCGGCCGAGAACTGCAAAACGTTTTTATAAAAAACCCAAAAGAGAGAACCCTGGTGAGAGACGTTCGTCTCCGCTGCTTGATGCCGGCTTTTGTTGTTCTCGGCGCCTCGCCCGCCTCGGCGGTAGAAATGGTAGTTACCGCATCGGGTTAGGAAACGCGGATAGCCCGACCACTGCCCACTGAAGCGCGGTGGCCATCCCGCAACGCGACCACGCCGTTCACCACCACAGCATTGATACCGACCGGGTACTGGAAGGGCGCACTGAAAGTCGCTGTGTCTGCAACATGTGCGGGATCGAAAACAACGACATCTGCAGCGAGACCCCGTGAAATCCGTCCCCGGTCGGTAATCCGTACCCTGGACGCAGGCAGTGACGACATCTTCCGGATCGCCTGCGCAAGCGTCAGCACCTTTCGCTCGCGCACGTATCTGGCGAGCACGCGCGGGAAACTCCCTGCACCGCGCGGATGCGGACTTCCACGGCGGGTCGGGCCGTCGATCGCGAACCCGCCGCCATCACTGCACACCATCCCCAAGGGGTGCGAAAGAATCCTCTCGAGATTCTCCTCGCTCATCGCATAGCCGAGCATTCCGACGTTGCCGCGGCTTCGTCGCAGCAGCCCGAGCGTGACTTCGTACGGATCACCACCGCGAGATGCAGCGTACACCCCGAGACGCTTGCCTTCCGCATCTCGGTCTTCCACAGCGGAAACCCCGGAAAGCTGGACGTTGTCCCAGCCGCCAATCAGATCGATCTTCGCCAGAGTCTCGCGCTTGATACGAGGGGATAACGACGTATCAGCGATGCGCGCGAAAAAGGAATCGATGCCGCCTTCCCTGCTCCACACTGGAAAGAGATTGGTCAGGCCAGTCGCGTAGGCGACGTACGGGTAGCGATCGAAAGCGACGTCCGTCCGTGCCGACCGTGCGGCTGCAATAAGCAGAAAGACCTTGTCGAGCTTCGGCCAGTTACGGGGCCCTTGGGTTTTGAGATGAGAAATCTGCAGCTTGCACCCCGCCCCACGAGCGACGGCGATCGACTCGTCGATCGCCTGTACGAGGCGATCGTCCTCGTTTCGCATGTGCGTCGCGTAGGGAAGCTGGCGCTTTGCAAGAGGGCGGCAGAGAGCAATCAGCTCTTCTCGAGACGCAAACGCCCCAGGCGTATACTCGAGGCCCGATGAT
>DATAIM010000443.1:0-9788 GCA_036262655.1 Gemmatimonadaceae bacterium
TACCGCTCCACTCCGCAGATCCTCGACGTCACGAACACGATGATCTCGAGGGCCACCGAGCGATTCACGAAGAATCTCTGGACCGAGCGCCCGCGCGGAGAGACTCCATGGCTCGTCGCTGCACAGGACGAGCAGCAGCAGACTCAGTTTGTCGTCGATCGCATCCTCGAGCTCCACGAGGAAGGAACGCCGCTTCGGGAGATGGCCGTGATATTTCGCGCGGGCTACATGTCCGCGGACCTCGAGATCGAGCTGACAAACCGGAAGATCCCGTTCGAGAAGTGGGGTGGCCTCAAGTTTCTCGAAGCGGCGCACGTGAAGGATGTGCTCGCCTTCCTCCGGATACTCGAGAATCCGCGCGATGAGGTGAGCTGGTATCGCATTCTGCTGCTCCTGCCCGGGATCGGCGACGCAACGGCCCGCTCCGCGATCGATACGATGGCCAGGGCGGCCTGGGAGTCTACGTCGTTCGGAAAGTACTCCCCGCCGGCCCGGGCACGTGCGGCGCATGAAGCTCTCGTGCTGCTTCTCGACGATCTTCGTAGTGGCCCCTCGGCGGACGAAGCCAGGGTGTCGGCTGACATCGCGCGGGTTCGCACGCTCTACGACAACATTCTCCGGGAGCGATACGACAAGGCGCAGCCACGGCTCTCCGATCTCGACCAGCTCCAGACGATCGCTGCCGGCTATCCCGATCGCGCTGCTTTCCTGTCGGCACTGGCACTCGAGCCACCGCAGGCGACACAGGATATCGCCGGCGCATCGTCATCGGACGACAGCGATTGCCTCGTTCTGAGTACCGCGCACTCAGCGAAAGGGAAAGAATGGCAAGCTGTATTCGTCATCTGGGCAGTGGATGGATGGTTTCCATCGGCGCGATGCCTCGGCAACGATGAGGAAACGGATGAGGAGAGGCGCCTAATGTACGTCGCGATGACGCGCGCAAAGAACTATCTGAGCGTCACCTATCCTCTCAACGCTTATTCATCGCGACGCGGGTCCGATTATTCGCTGGACCAGCTCTCGCGTTTCATTGACAGGGGAGTCCGGGACCGGATGGAACGTGTCGCTGTCGGTACACCGCCGATGGCGGTATCTCCCGCCGAAACAACGAGGCCGCCACTGCTCGATCTCCGCGCTCTGCTGAAGGGTCGATTCGGCGGCTGATCACCGCCTCACAGCAGGAACCTGAGGTATCGGGTGCACCTCCGCGTACCCCAGCCAGCGACGGAGCGCCCCATAAGGATTTTTCTTGTCCGATCGTGCGAGGGTGATCACCCGGCCGATCGCGTGACGAAGATTGTGCCCTTCCCTCTCGTAAACAGCGTCGAACAGATCGAGATCCTTGGCGTAAACCCGCCGTGCGAGCAGAGCAGCGTTGTTGAGCGTAACCCGCTGGACATAGAATGGGCCGATTGTCATCAGCCGCGGACCGATCTCGGTGACCAAGGTTCGCCTCGCTTTTGAATAAACCGTGTCCCGGGCAGCGATCCTCGCCTCACGGCTGTCGGGGTGCATCGCGTAGGCCGAATCGAGTGAGCGGGCGAGGTGCGTCCAGAAGTCGCCCAGAAGCTTCTCGTCGGCCCACTCCGCATCGACTCGCAGCGCTGCCGCCGGCTGCCCTCGAGTCCTGAAAAATGCGGCTGCGCCACGGGCTCCCACGAAATTGGCGAACGATTCGTTGAAAACAGCCTGACCAGGTGCATAAAAGGTGTTATGCGTCACCTCGTGAATGACTGTGTTCGCAAGGTCGAGTGAATCGCGCACCAGCGTGGTACTCGTGAGCGGGTCATCGAAGAATCCAAGGGTGCTGAATGCCGCCGAAGGCCGCAGAACGACATCGAATCCGTCTTCCTCGAACCTCCGTGCCGCATTCCGGGCCTCGTCAAAGTCGAAGAATCCCTTGTAGGGCACCCGCCCGACAATTGGAAACCACCAGGTGTACGGCTCGAGCCGATCGCGATAGGCGGCCGAAAGGACGAGGACGAGCGTGTCGCGATCGAGCTTCGAATAGGTTGTGAAGCTTTCCTCGGTCATGAGGCCGATTGAATCCTTCGCGTACTGCCGCGCCGCAAGGACGATCTCCAGCTTGCGCCTGGTGAGCGGATCAGTGCGCCTGTCTGCGACGATCGTGGCGATGGGCTTCCGCCGGGCTAGAATTTTCCCCTCCTCCCATGCCCCCCTGCTCAGGTAGCACCCGGTGGGCGACAGAGCGAGGATAAGGACAATGACAGCTGCGCCCAGGCCAAACATCTTCTTGCGGATTCTCACCGGGACAAAGTTAAGGCTAATCCCGCTTGCCTGGTTCGTGTCCGCAGTTTCCGGCAGCCGGGACAGGGCTCTCGGCATTATTATCATTGGGTGTCCTTCGTCCACCTACACTGTCACTCGGAATACTCCCTCCTCGACGGCGCAAATCGGATCGATGACCTGATCAGACGCGCGCTCGAGTTCGAGCAGCCGGCGCTGGCCATCACCGACCACGGCAATCTTCATGGTGCGTGGGAATTCCAGGAAAAAGCCCGAAAAGCGGGCATTCGCCCCATCATCGGAATGGAGGCGTACGTCGCGCCGGGGGATCGCCGCCACAAGGAGCGCAACGGCAACCGGAAGCCGTATTACCACCTCGTCCTTCTCGCCAAAAACACAACCGGTTACAGGAACCTGGTAAAGCTCTCGTCGCTTGCTTATACCGAGGGATTCTACTCCCGGCCACGGGTCGACCGCGAGCTGCTGGCCCGTTATAGAGAGGGCCTCGTCGTCTCCTCGGCGTGCATGGCGGGTGAAGTCGCATCGAATCTGCTGATCGACAACTGGGACGGCGCGAGAGAAGCTGCCTCGTGGTATGCCAACACCTTTACTGATTATTACCTCGAGGTCCAGGCGCACGATACCGAGGGACAGGCTGAGCTCAATCGCCGTGTGTTCAGGCTCTCGGAAGAGCTGGGCCTGCCGGTCGTTGCAACCAACGATGCGCATTTTCTCCGCGCGGAGGATCACGACGCGCACGACGTCCTGCTGTGCATCGGACTTGGGAAGGATTACACGTCCACCGACCGGATGCGCTACAACGAAGGGTTGTACTTCAAGAATGCCGATGAGATAAGGTCTGCGTTCCCCAATCGTCCCGACGTTATCGAGAACACTCTCAAGATCGGCGAAGAGTCGCAGATCGCGCTCTCAAAGCAGATTCAGCTTCCGGCCTTCCCGCTGCCCGAGGGCGCAGAGACCGAAAATGAGCTGCTGGTGCGACTCGCCGAGCAGGGTGCGCGGGAGCGGTACGGTGAGGTGCTTCCTGCTGAAGTAAAGGAACGGCTCAGCTACGAGCTGGGGGTCATCACCACCACCGGATATGCTGGTTACTTCCTCATCGTCGCCGATTTCATCAAGGCCGCTCGCGATCGTGGAATTCCGGTAGGTCCGGGCCGCGGCTCGGCAGCAGGATCTCTTGTCGCGTACGCATTGCGCATCACCGACGTCTGCCCTCTCAGGTTCGATCTCCTCTTCGAGCGCTTCCTGAATCCGGAGCGCGTTTCGATGCCCGACATCGACGTCGATTTCTGCTTCGAGCGGCGCGGTGAAGTCATAGAGTACGTGCGTGAAAAGTACGGCCGCGACTCGGTAGGGCAGATAATCACCTTCGGCACACTCAAGTCACGCGCTGCAGTGAAGGACGTAGGCCGTACCCTGGGCTTTACGCCGGCAGAGACCGACGCTCTGGCCAAGCTCATTCCGAACATGCCCAACTTCTCTCTCACGGTGAAGGAGGCGATCGAGAAGGTTCCGGAAGTGCGGAAGGTTTACAGGGAGGATGAGCGCTATCGTGAGCTGCTGGATTTCGCGATCGCGCTCGAAGGCTTGTCGCGACATGCGGGAGTGCACGCCGCCGGAGTCGTGATCGCGCCCGGCCCGCTGGACGAGTACGTGCCGATCTGCACGCAGGGATCCAAAGGGGCGGGCGCCGGCAGCGACGACGCGATCGTCGTGACGCAGTACGACCAGGATGCGCTGGAGCAGGTCGGGATGCTCAAGATGGACTTCCTGGGGCTCACGACACTTACCATCATCAAGGATACGCTCGCATCCATCCGCGCCCGTACCGGAGCTGCGCCCGATCTCGACACACTGCCCCTCGAGGACGAGGCCACGTTTCGTATGCTCCGCGCGGGGAAAACCGCGGGCGTGTTCCAGTTCGAGTCCGCACTTGCGACCGACATGGTGAAGAGCATGCGTGCGGATCGCTTCGACGATCTCGTCGCGTCGAATGCTCTCATGCGTCCCGGGCCGCTCGATGCCGGCATGCACAAGGTCTATATCCGGAGGAAGAGAGGAGAAGAAAAGGTCTCCTACCAGCTTCCCGAGCTCGAGGAGATTCTAAACACCACCTACGGCGTCATCACCTACCAGGAACAGGTGATGCGAATTGCACAGAAGCTCGCGGGGATTTCGCTCGCTGAAGCGGACGTGCTGCGCAAAGCCGTTGGAAAGAAAGACCCCGTCCTCATCAGGCGTGAGCTCGGCAAGTTCGTGGAGAAATCCGTCGCGCGAGGATACGATCCCGGAATCATCGAGGACATCGCCGGACAGCTCGAGACATTCGGCCGGTATGGCTTCAACAAGTCGCACTCGGTCGCTTACTCGATCATCTCTTTCCATACGGCATGGCTCAAGGCGCATTACCCTGCCGATTTCATGGCCGCGCTTCTCTCCGCAATGATCGGCGATACCGACAGTGTCGTGAAGTACATCAACGAGGCTCGGGAGATAGGCATTGATCTGCTGCCGCCGGACGTGAACGAGTCGGGTTACAAGTTCACCGTCGTCGCGGAGAAGCGCATCAGGTTTGGACTCGGCGGAATCCGCAATGTTGGAAAGTCGGCGATCGATTCCATCCTGATGGCGAGAGCGGAGTCACCATTCAGATCGATTTACGACATCGCCGGGCGCGTTGACCTGCGCGTCTGCAACCGCCGGGTGTTCGAGGCCCTGATCCAGTCGGGAGCGTTCGACTCCCTCGGTGGACACCGCGCGCAGTTCCTCACTGTGCTCGATACCGCCTTGCGGGAGGCGTCGCTTCAGCAGGAGGAGATCGCATCCGGACAGGTCTCCATGTTTGGATCCCCGGCCGCGAACGGCACTGCGAAGACGCAATCCGCGCATGCTCTGCCGAACATCGCGCCATGGTCCGAGTCGATTCGCCTCGCCAAGGAGAAGGAGATCCTCGGGTTCTACATCTCGGGGCATCCTCTGGAGCCGTTCTCCACCGAATGCGAGCTGTTCGCAACACACAAGGTGGCCGACCTTGGCAAGTGGACTCCCGACTCGATGTGCCTGGCAGTCGTGGTCACCGCGATAAAACGCCAGACGAGCAAGCGGTCCGGATCCGAGTTCGCGCGCCTGACGATCGAGGATTTTTCCGGGTCGTGTGAGGTGCTGGTGTTTCCAGAGAAATGGTCGGTGCTGTGTGAGCAGGTAAAACCTGATGTCCCGGTGCTGTTGCGTGGGGGTTATGCCCGGCGCGACCAGGACGCTGATAATCCCTCGTTCGTAGTAGAGTCGCTGACCAGGCTCACCGAATTGCGCGCCAACGGCCAGGTAATGATCGCGATCGAGCTGAAGAAGGATCCCGCGCGAGCTCCCACCGCGATGGCCGACCTCAAGTCGATCATCGAATCCTATCCCGGAACCGTTCCAGTCGAGGTCCAATACACCGACGGAAACGGGTTGCGGGCGACACTCCGTTCCCGCAGTTTGACCCTTGCGGTCAACAATACCGCGCTCAGCGAGCTCCGCTCGCTGCTCGGCAACGACGCTGTGCGCCTGCAACGCGGGAGCAAATAGGTGGCTACATCGACCCAGACGCTGGAATTCGAGAAGCCCATCGTCGAGCTGGAAAGGCAGATCGACGAGCTGAAGAAAATGGCCGGGGACCGCCAGATGAGTGTCGCCGAGGAGATTGCACCACTCGAGCGGAAGCTGGTGGAGCTGCGGGAACAGATTTACCGGAACCTCACACCGTGGCAGCGTGTGCAGGTCGCGCGGAACCCGAAGCGGCCCTTTACCTCCGAGTTGATCGATCTCATCTTCACCGACTTCATCGAGCTCCACGGCGACCGCGCGTATCGCGACGACCCGGCAATCATCGGTGGCTGGGGGCGCCTGGACGGTGAAACCGTCATGGTGATGGGGCAACAGCGTGGACGGGATACGAAGGAACTTCTGAAGCGAAACTTCGGGATGCCTCACCCGGAAGGGTATCGAAAGGCTCTCCGACTGATGAAGCTGGCCGAGAAGTTCCACGTTCCAGTACTAACGTTCATCGACACGATGGGCGCATGGGCCGGCATCGGAGCTGAAGAGCGCGGCCAATCGGAGGCCATCGCGCGGAACCTTTTCGAGATGAGTCAGCTGACAGTACCGATCCTTGCGACCGTGATCGGCGAAGGCGGCTCTGGCGGCGCCCTGGCGCTCGGTGTCGCCGATCGCGTGCTGATGCTCGAGAACGCCGTATATTCCGTCATCAGCGTCGAGGGCTGCGCGACCATCCTGTGGAAGGATGGAAAAAGCCCGGAGATGCGGGAGAAAGCCGCAACCGCGCTTCGGATCACCGCACCGGACCTCTTCGAGCTTCGCGTGATAGACGAGATTGTTCCGGAGCCCCCCGGCGGGGCTCACACGGATCATGCCGCAACCGCGAAGGTGCTCCAGGAGTCCCTCAACCGGCACCTCGAGGAGCTCAGGAAATTCCGGCCGGAGAAGCTTGTCCGCAGGCGGAGGCAGAAATTCCTGCGGCTCGGGCAATGGCAGGAGTAAGCCCGTCGCGTATCCAGTAACAGACCGCAGGCGGATCCTCGCTCGTTTATCAGGGAAGACGATTGGCTCATCTGGTCGAAGTAGCCTTCAGAGGCAATAGAAAGGAATTCTTCTTGTGGGATTATCCGGACCCTCCCGCGCTCAAGTCCGCCGTCATCGTGGATGCCGACCGTGGTGAGGACCTCGGTTATGTCCACTCGCTGGGAGAGCTTGCCCAGGTGCGGAACGGCGGATGCGCGCACGGCTGCGGGACGTCCGCGCCGACGAGAAAAGCCCTCCGACTGGCGAGTCAGCGCGACAGGGGTGCGGCCGACGACCTCGATCGGCTGAACGAGGAGGCGCGCCGCAAGGCGATGGAACGAGTGAGGGCAAACGGGCTGGCGATGAAGCTGTCCGACGCAGAATGGCAGTGGGACCGCAAGAAGCTCACGTTCTACTTCATGGCTGAGAAGCGGGTCGATTTCCGGAACCTCGTGCGGGACCTGGCCTCGCTCTTCCGGACTCGCATCGAGCTCAAGCAGATCGGTGTTCGCGATGAGGCGCGCCGACTCGACGGCATCGGTCGCTGTGGCCGCCAATACTGCTCGTCCTCCTGGCTGCAGGAGCTCAGACCGGTCAACCTCGGCGTAGCAAAGGACCAGCGCCTGTCCCTCAATCCGGCCCAGATCTCGGGAGCGTGCGGGCGGCTCATGTGCTGTCTCAGGTACGAGCACGAGTTCTACGTCCAGAGCCGGAAGCGTTTCCCCAAGGAGGGAAAGGTGGTGGTCACGTCCCGGGGAGAAGAGAAGCTGATGACGATCGACATCTTCCGCGAGCGCCTGACGTTGAGATCGTCCGAGGGAGACACGCGTGTTGTATCCCTCGCGGATTTCACAGCCGAACTGGCGGCGGTGGCGGGTGGTGCCGGAGTCGTGTCCGACGCCGCAACCTCCGACGAAGAGTCGCCTGAAAACGGTTTCGACATTTCACCGGAGCTGATGTATACGTCGGAGCACGAGGTTCCAGTGATTGGTGAGCCGATCGTCGGTGAGCCGCAGTCTGCGACTGAATCAGGGCCTGGCATCCCGGGGTCAGAGCCCGCCACCCGTACTGGCGATCGTGACGATTCAGGCGCCCGGCGGAGACGCGGCCGGCGAGGAGGAAGGAAAGGGCGCGGCAGCGTTGAGGGAGATCGCTGAGTGGCGCGGTTCTACCTCACCACCGCCATCGATTACGCCAATGGTGATCCACATCTTGGCCACGCGTTCGAAAAAATTGGCGCAGATGTAATCGCTCGCTATCGCCGTCTTCGGGGCGACGATGTGCATTTTCTCATCGGAATGGACGAGCATGGTCAGAAGGTCGCGTCCGAGGCCAGCGATCGCGGACTCACACCGCACGATCTCGTCGACCAGGTCGCCTCCCGATTTCAGGCGATGTGGGACAAGCTCGCGATATCGCACGACCAGTTCATGAGGACGACCCAGGAAAGCCATCGCGAGGGTGTCCGCGCACTAATCGAGCGGATCTTCGAGCAGTCGCCCGGCGATTTCTACGAAAAGGAATACGAGGGCTGGTACTGCGTTGGTTGCGAATCGTTCAAGCAGGATAACGAGATCATTCAGGGCAAGTGCGTGCTTCACCCGACGCGCACGTTGCAGTGGGTCGCCGAAAAGAACTGGTTCTTTCGTCTCTCAGCTTATACGGACCGCCTTCGCGAAGTCATTGGTGGTCCTGGTTTCCTGGGCCCCAGAAGCCGGCGGAACGAGATGCTCGCACTTCTCGACCAGGGACTCGACGACATCTCCGCGAGCCGGTCGCGATTCTCGTGGGGAGTTCCCTTCCCCCGGCCTTCGGGTAACGGAGAGACGCAGACGACATATGTCTGGTTCGATGCGCTGCCCAACTACCTGACGGCCACGGGCTACCCGAACGCATCCTACGCGGATCGATGGCCCGCGGATCTTCACGTCATTGGAAAGGACATTACGCGCTTTCACGCGATCATCTGGCCGGCAATGCTGATGGCTGCGCGGCTGGAGCTTCCGCGGATGGTGTGGGCACACGGTTTTGTGCTGCTCGCGGGGGACAGGTTCAGCAAATCAGCGGGTGTCCGCCTGGAGCTCGACGAGGCAATCGACAGATTTGGCGCCGATGCGTTCCGCTATTTTCTCCTGCGTGAAGTGCCTTTCGACGCCGATGGGAACTTCTCCTGGGAGCGGTTCGAGGAGCGGTACAACTCGGACCTCGCGAATGCCTGGGGGAATCTTGCAAGCCGCACAATAGCCATGATCGACCGGTTCAGAGACGGCGTCATCCCGGCGGGCATCGACGAAGCGACGGACAACGCTGATGCAAGGGACTACACCTCATACCACGCGAGCCTCGATGGCAGCAGCGGATACCTTCACCATGAGGCGCTGAAGGCTCTCTGGCGCACGATCGCCAGGGGGAACGAGTTCGTGGACCGGCAGGCTCCCTGGAAGCTTGCCAAGGACCAGAGCCAGTCGGGAGAGCTGGACCGTACCCTGGGCTCACTTGCACGACAGCTGGCGCGGCAGGCCATCTATGTCGCCCCATTCATGCCAGCAACAGCTGAGGAGCTCTGGAAACGTCTCGGAGCTCCCGGAAGCGTCCACGATCAACGCTTCGATGCCCTCGACCGTTTGGCGCCTGAGGGCTGGCGCGTCACCAAAGGCGCGCCCTTGTTTCCGAAGGAATCAGCATAACCACAAAAGCAGACCGGGTGTGCATCCTTCGATGCACACCCGGTCTGGTTGATCCTGAAGCTTCGATCAGTAGTCGATCGATGCTCCCTTTACACCATCGCTGACCTTCGGAACCGGGCGAAGGAACGTCAGCTCGCCGGTCGGAAGCATCATGTTCATGTCGGGCTTGCCAACGCCACCGAAGGTATAGATCGGGAGAGCGAGTGTCTCCAGCTCCTTCGCCGGAATCGGCAGGTGACGCCACGTTCCAGGCTGCAATCCATCCAC
>DATAIM010000444.1:0-4251 GCA_036262655.1 Gemmatimonadaceae bacterium
TATCGGTCGCGATACTCACGTTCCTCGGACGTGAGAACCACAGCATCGAGTTTGGAGCTGGAGCGAGCGCGGAGCTGCAGGCTGCCTCTTGAGGCAAGCAAATGGCCTGATACACAAGGTTCACGCTCTTCGAACGAAGACTTACTATTCTGCCGGGTCAAATGACGAGTCCACTATCCCCACCCGGCGATTACGCCCGTCGTCTCGGCGTTTTCGACACGACGATGCTCGTTGTGGGCGGCATCATCGGGGCGGGGATATTTCTCAACCCTGCGATCGTTGCACAACGCGTTCACACAACCCCGTTCATTCTTGCTGCCTGGATCATCGGCGGTGCGATCGCTCTCATCGGTGCCCTCACGTTCGCCGAGCTCGGAGCCAGAAGACCCGAAGCCGGCGGTGGATACGTTTACATCACCGAGACGTTCGGGCCGCTCCCCGCGTTCCTGTATGGATGGACTTTTCTCTTCATCATCAACAGCGGTGGAATCGCAGCGGTCGCTGTAACCTTCGCCCGGTACACCGCTGATCTGTTTCAGCTTTCGACGAGTTACATCAAGCCGCTTGCCGCCGCTCTTCTCGTGGCATTGTCCGGCGTCAATTATTTCGGCGTGCGCTCTGGAAGCGTGACGCAGAACATCTTCACCGTTCTCAAGCTTCTGGCGCTCGCGATCCTCATTGGCGCGGGAATCTTTTTAGCGAGCGGTGCACTTCCCGCCCAGACTGAGCCTCACCCGATCGAGGGGTTCTCTGTGATGCGCGCTCTCGGTTACGCGCTGATTCCAGTGCTATTCGCGTACGGCGGCTGGCAGTACTCGAACAATATCGCGAGTGAGATCATCGCGCCGGAGCGAACGCTTCCGAGAGCTCTCACTGTGGGAACGGCAATCGTCCTTGCCACATACCTTCTCGCCAACGTCGCCTACATAAGAGTGCTGGGTCCGGCAGGACTTGCTGCCAGTATTGCCCCTGCTGCCGATACGATGCGTGCGATCATGGGGCCAGCAGGCGGAGCGCTGATGGCGACAGGGATCATGGTCTCGACGATCGGCTTCGTGAACAGCGGCGTTCTCTCGGCTCCCCGAATGCTCCAGGCGATGGCATCGGACGGGCTGTTCTTTCGCTTTGCCGCCCGGCTGCATCCGCGTTACCGGACACCCTCGGGAGGAATTCTGATCCAGGCGGTCTGGGCGATTGTCCTCGTGCTGTCCGGTACATATGGTCAGCTGCTCGACTACGTCGTGTTTGCAGACTGGATTTTCTTCGGGCTGATTGTCTGCACTGTTTTTGTCTACCGGCGCCGAGACAGAATGGCAAGCGCAGCGAACGCGGCGGCTGCGTACCGCACTCCCGGCTATCCGCTCCTCCCTGCGCTGTTCATCGCGAGCGCAGCATTTGTCGTCATCAGCGTCATCTGGTCCAATCCGCGTAACGCCCTGCTCGGCGTCGTGCTGATGGCGCTGGGGATTCCCGCGTTCGTATTCTGGCGACGAAAGCGCAGCCTTTGAAGCTCCCGCTCATCAGGTAATAGTTGAGCGCGTTCAGGGACGCGGCCGCTTGCTTGCGCCTCCTCGGCAACGGTTCTAACATTGCGTGCCGCAGTAACTCTCGGGCAGGCAGGCCTGGTGCAAAGCGCAACTCCCAAACCTATCGCATTGCAGGAGCGCCATAGCTCTGGTGATCAAACCCCAGATGTGGGCGCTCACCTGTCGTACGCGTTCAAGAATGCGCCATCTTTCTTCGCGATTCTGAAGGGTCCGGACCTCGTGTTCGAGGCCGTGAACGATGCGTATTACCATATTGCTGGAAGACGAGACCTCATTGGCAAAAGCGTGTTCGATGCACTGCCTGAGCTGAGGGCTGACGGATTAGACAAAACTCTTGCGCGCGTTGTAGAATCGGGCGTTCCCCACATCGCGCGCGAAGTTCGAATGTTGCTTCAGCGCACACCTTACGGGCCACCGGAAGAGCGCGTACTCGATTTCACGTACCTTCCGCTCCTGAACGTCGACGATTCCGCCGGCGGGATTATCGTGCACGGTCACGATGTCACCGATCATGTTCGCGCGAGAACGGCGCTGGAGTCAGCGCGTGATCGTGCTGAACGGCTCTACCGGTTCACGACGAGGCTGTCACTTGCACCGACCCTCGTAGAAGTCGCGGACGCGACCATTGAGGGCTGCCGTGAAGCATTTCCGGAATCCGTCGGGACAATAATCGCGAGACGCGCGTCCGACGACGGACAGTCAGTGGAGATTCTTGCTGTTAGCGACCTGCCAGGACGGATCTTCGAGAACTGGCAGCGTTTTCCAGTTGCCAGTCATGCACCGCTCGCGGAATCGGTGCGGGAAGGTAAGCAGATCACCCTGGAATCACCCGATGAATGGGAGTCTCGTTATCCGGACCTCGTCGTCCTGCTGACCGAGACGGGCCATCGCGCCCAGATCATTACGCCGCTCGTCGCTGC
Source organism: Gemmatimonadaceae bacterium (assembly GCA_036262655.1). Classification (GTDB taxonomy): domain Bacteria; phylum Gemmatimonadota; class Gemmatimonadetes; order Gemmatimonadales; family Gemmatimonadaceae; genus UBA4720. Next base: position 2,468 of record DATAIM010000444.1, read on the forward strand.
AGGCGACTCTGTCGGCGCAATCGGCATCGCGTTCGATGCGGACCACAAATTCACGGACGAGGAGAAACAGTACGCCGCGTCCCTCGGCCAGCAGTGCGCGGTTGCGATGGAGCGGGCAAGACTCTTCGAGCTCGAAAAGGAAGCACGCACTGCGGCTGAGAAAGCGAGCGCGTTCAAGTCGGAGTTTCTCGCCGGCCTCAGTCACGAGTTGCGAACTCCGTTGAACGCAATTGGCGGATACGCCGAGCTGATCGCGATGGGAATTCATGGAACTGTGTCAGCCGCGCAGAAAACTGCGCTCGACAGGATCCAGGCAAGCAAGACACATCTTCAGGGCCTGATTGACGGAGTGCTGGAGCTTACCCGGATAGAAGCTGGTGCGGTACACTACACCATTGAACCAGTGTCGCTCGCGGAAATCCTCGCGACGTGCGAGGCACTGACAGCACCGCAGATGGAAGCGAAGAATCTGAACTATCGACGAACAGATTCGGTCGAGGGCATCATTGTCCTCGCGGACGGAGAGAAGGTGCGGCAGATCCTTCTCAACCTCCTGACGAACGCAGTGAAGTACACGGCCGATGGTGGTGAGATCGATCTCGATGTCAGGAACGCCGATGGAAGGGTCTTACTCAGCGTAAGTGACACCGGCAGAGGCATCGCCTCAGACAAGATCGAGGCCATCTTCGAACCATTTGTCCAGATTCATCAAACGTCGGCTGCACAGAGCGGTGTCGGTCTCGGACTCGCAATCAGTCGCAACCTCGCTCGCGGAATGCTTGGCGAACTGAGTGCGGTGTCGACTCTGGGAAACGGCAGTTGCTTCACGCTGGTGCTGCCGCAAGCCTGAGGATGCCTCGGTCTTCCCCGTTCTTCGGGTTGTGGGGCTTTTATCTGACGGGCAGAGCGTGGTCAAATTCCGCTGATTACCGCCTCACGAGCGCCGGGACGATCGCGTTGGCCATCAGGTCACTCTGAAACCGGCCCCATACCTGAAAGTTTCCGTAGTTGCCCGCTGTGAAAACAACAACGAGGTCGAGGTCGGGCACGACAATCAGAAGTTGGCCGCCATTTCCGTTGGACTGGTAAAACCGGTAGCGCTGGCCGCCTGACTTCATGTAACCCAGGTGCCAGGCGTAGCCGTCAGTCCCTGAAATCGTGTCGGCCGGTGCGCCCGGTGGCGGCGTCTGGGGCCGCGTAGATGCGCTTACCCACTCCTTTGGAATGATCCGCTTTCCATTCCAGAGGCCTCCGTTCAGGTATAACTGGCCAACCTTGAGCAGATCCCGCGGGCGCATGTAAACGCCACCGCCCGTATAGGCTTCGCCCGTCGGCATGAGATTGTAATAGTAGTGTCCGAAATGAAGCGGCTGCGCAATTGCGCGATCGAAAAACTCTGGTAGCCAGGTTTTTGTTCCAACCGCGATTGCCGCTCCGACGAGGTTCATTGATCCCGAGCAATAGGCGAAATGCTTTCCCGGATCGTGGGTCATCTTCAGGTCGAGCATGTACTTCCACCAGTCCGGCTTGGCATTCTGCACCTGCATGTTGTACTCGCCACCTGGTGACTCGTCGATGTTGTCGTCGCAGTCGAGCCCGGATCCGTGGGTCATCAGATGCGCGAGAGTGATGTGGTCCTTACGCGGATCAGGGTTTTCGAAGGGGCGTCGACTTGCAAGCAGCGTGGTTATCGAACTCGAAGCGCTGAGGGGAAATCCTTGCTGCATGGCAGCGCCAACCAATACAGACGAGAACGTTTTCGCGGCCGAGCGCGTATCATGGGC